>CAUVDL010000031.1:0-30605 GCA_963550695.1 uncultured Prevotella sp.
AACTTCATCTTTTCAAGAGTTTCACGGTCTTCTGTGTGTTGTTGACGATAAACGATGAAACTTTTTGCTACTTGATAATAACCTTCTTTCATAAGTGCCAACTCAACCTGATTCTGAATATCCTCGACTTTGATGTCGTTTTGAATATTCAAGTGAGCGATAATTTTTGATAAAGTACCCAAATCAGTAGGTTCGTTGACGCTTTCGAATGCCTTGAGAATAGCATTCATAATTTTGTCCAGGGAGAATCGATCCTTTGACCCATCACGTTTTGTGATTGTAAAGTTCTTAATTTCCATTGCTTATTTTATCTTTTTAGGTGTTTATAACTCTTTTGTTACTGTCTACTATGAGATGTGATTTTAATACACTACATCTTTGTGAAAGTTGTCTGTTTTGGATAACTTTTTTAATTTTGTTAATTCAAAAGTTTTCCATTTTGATAAACTTTCTGTTGCAAAATTATATAAAACTATTCATTCGACAAAAATTATTTGAGCTAAAAAATATTGGATAAATTACTAATTATCTGTGCTTTTTCGCTTGAAATCTTGATGGCAAAAGGGATTGATGTTTATTTCATTTTAAAGAAATATTTTTTTGAAGAGTGTATTCTCAAGTCAAAGAAAATAATTTTTTGATTTATATAGAAAAACTTTTTAAGTTAAGTCTATAATATTTTTTTCGAACGACTTTTACTTCCCTAAAGTAGTTAGTTAAATATATATAGATTATTTTGTGGTTGTTATTTGTGTTACACATATAAATGATGTAATTTTGCAGGTGGAAACAATAAAGTTATGAAAGATATATCATTAATAGCCTTTGATGCAGATGATACCTTGTGGGAGTGTCAGACTTATTTTGAGGCAGTAGAGGAAGAATATTGTGAGATATTAAAGTCATATGCCTCAGCTGATGAAATTTCAAAAGCTCTTTTTGCTGTTGAAACAGCAAATATGCCGCTTTTGGGTTATGGGAGTAAGGCTTTTATATTATCGCTATTGGAGAATGCAATAGAGGTAAGTGATGGCAGATTAAAAGCAGATGAGGTTAAGAAAATTATTAAATCAGGTAAAGAACTTCTCCAACTACCAGGTAAACCAATGGAGGGAGTTGAGGAAACATTGAGGGCGTTACGTGAGACGGGGAAATACCATTTAGTTGTCTTTACTAAAGGTGAACTGCTTGATCAAGAAAATAAGTTTCTTCGTTCAGGCTTAAAGCCATATTTTGATGACATTATAGTTGTCTCAGATAAAACAGAAAGGTCTTATTACCAGTTGTGTGAGAGGTTTTCTATTAATGTTGAGCAGTTATTGATGGTGGGTAATTCCTTTCGTTCGGATATAGAACCAGTATTAAAACTTGGTGGTTGGGCAGCTCATATACCTTTTCATACAATATGGCAGCATGAAATAGTAGAGGAGTATGAACACTCTCATTTGTTAAGATTAGAGCATTTTACGCAGTTGAGGCAAGCTTTGTAGATTTGTTTTGCTTTACTCACTGAGACTTTTGTAATTATTTCATTATATATCAAATGTTTTGTGTAAGTTTGCAAACTGATTATTATAAGGAAATAAAATACTTTTTAAATAAATATTTAGTTAGATGTTAGCACCACAAATTGAATTTTCAGACCGAGAAGAGCGAATTGAGTTTATTCAAGAACGTTTTCATTGTAAGGCACCTTCATGTGGCGGGTGTGGCTCATGTAATCTTCCTGATGGTATACCTGCGGCAGAGTATTTTGCTGATTACATTGAAGGTAAGGTTGAGTTTGTTAAACTTGCGGCAAAGATTTGGGAGTAGGGGACTTTCTCCTACTTGTCAATATAATACCAAGATAAGATATAGTATTGATAATTTGAGGTTTCCATAGAAGTTTTAAAATTATTTTAGGATTTCCAATTAAATTATCAGAAACCTTTCTGATGCCTTATAATGCAAAAAAGGTATGCCTCACGACATACCTTCTTCTGTGTTCTTAGTCATTCTATCAATTTGAGCCTCTTGTCGGATTCGAACCAACGACCCCGAGATTACAAATCACGTGCTCTGGCCAACTGAGCTAAAGAGGCGGGGTGGACAAGCGATTCCTATCGCACCGCTACAACCTTCTGCCCTTGCTACGTTCCCGTCCTGGGGGATTCAAAGGGAGCTGGTCGTAAGAGACTTGCCCGTCTTTTACTTTATCATTGCTGTTAAAGTGGGTGCAAAGATACATAAAATATTTGTTTCTGACAAAGAGAAATCAAAACTTTTTCTGTTTTTAACAAAAAAACATAAATTTGGCAGTGTACAACATTATTTATAATAAATATTCCGTACTTTTGTATCATGATTTATGAAGATTTTAAACAGCTGACAGCTTATACTCGTTATGATGGTATTTATCTTGCTATCATTTGGGCAGCAAGTTTTGCTTGCTTATTGGGTATAACTATTCTGCCAGTTTTGGCACAATTTAGTTTTCTACTCTCACTATCAACACCTTTTTTTGTTGCTTATCGACTGAAGATATTTCGTGAGGAAGGACGTAACGGAGTTATCTCTTTCCGTCGTAGCCTTTTCTATTGTGTACGTGTGTTCTTTAATGCAGCAATTATCTTTAGCTTGCTGCAATGGCTTTATATGCACTATCTTGACAATGGAAAATTAGTCATGATGGTTACTAATATATATTCCACCAATGAGGGGAAAAGTACTCTTGCGGCTATAGGTGTTTCGTACGACCAGTTTGTTACTGCATTGCCAGAAGCTTTTCAGCCATACTCATTGGCTTCAAGTACTTTTGTTACTGCTGTAATGTTGGGTGGTTTGTGCTCACTATTTATTGCAGCTATTATGTCTAAGAAAGTCAAGGGCCAGACGTTATAAACTTGAACTTAATAAACTTCTCATATCTAATTGAAAACTCCTAATTCAGAATATGGATATATCAGTAATTATTCCTCTTTACAATGAGGAAGAAAGTCTACCAGAATTACATGCGTGGATTCAGCGCGTGATGAACGCCAACGGCTTCACGTATGAAATAATCTTTGTCAATGACGGCTCTAAAGACAGGAGCTGGGATGTTATTGAGGATTTACATCATAAGGATGCTGAGCATGTTCATGCTATTAAGTTCCGCCGTAACTATGGTAAGAGTCCTGCGCTCTATTGTGGCTTTAATGCTGCTCAGGGAGATGTTGTTATTACGATGGATGCTGATTTGCAGGATTCTCCTGACGAGATACCAGAGCTTTATCGTATGATAATGGAGGAGAAGTATGACCTTGTCAGTGGTTATAAGCAGAAACGTTATGATCCATTGACAAAGACTATACCAACGAAACTTTTCAATGCTACGGCACGTAAGATTAGTGGTG
Source organism: uncultured Prevotella sp. (assembly GCA_963550695.1). Lineage (GTDB taxonomy): Bacteria > Bacteroidota > Bacteroidia > Bacteroidales > Bacteroidaceae > Prevotella. Next base: position 3,378 of record CAUVDL010000031.1, read on the forward strand.
TACATAATTTGCATGACTTTAACTGTGGTTTGAAAGCATATCGCCGTGATGTAGTTAAGAATATCGAGGTATATGGTGAAATGCATCGATATATCCCTTATCTTGCTAAAGAGGCAGGTTTTGCTCGTATAGGTGAAAAGGTTGTACAACATCAAGCGCGTAAGTATGGCAAATCAAAGTTTGGAATCAATCGTTTCTTCAATGGTTATCTAGACCTATTGACGCTCTGGTTCCTCACGAACTTTGGTAAGAAGCCAATGCACGTCTTTGGATTGATGGGTTCGTTTATGTTCTTCATTGGTTTTATAGCCTTCCTTTGGCTGATTGTAGAGAAGATTATTATGCTCGTGAATGGTGTTTATGGTGACTTGCTTTCTAACCATGCATCCTTCTTTATTGCACTTGTTGCGATGGTACTGGGTACACAGCTCTTCCTTGCTGGTTTTATTGGCGACCTTATCAGTCGCAGTAATCCACGAAGAAATGACTATCAGATTGAGAAAAAATTCTAAGGGTATATTCTCCCTCTATAGCCTTTGATGGATAAAGACTATAGAAGGGGTATTATATTTGAGGGGGAGTTATAAAAACTTGTGTAGATTTTATCTACGGACGTAGCTGTATTTATAGAAATCAATAGGAAAATGAACTATAGCAAGATTAGACATATAGTAAGTAAAACCTTCTTGTTTACTCTTCTTCTTGGTGGAGTAACTTGGATGGGGGCTTGTTCAGACATTGACTGTCCTGTGACTAATGGTGTATGGGCAAACTATGTTGTACAAGGTGATACCTTACGTGATACACTTACTATCTCGGCAATACGTGAGAATAAAACCGACACTGTGTTACTGAATAAGCAAGTTAATACAACGAAGTTCAGTTTGCCAATGAGCTATAGTGGCGATAGTGATAAGTTACGCTTTGTCTTCACAAGTAAGGCGGGAGTAACAACAGTTGATACTGTTACGGTATCAAAGACGAATATTAGTCATTTTGAGAGTGTTGACTGTCCGCCAGCATTCTTTCATACCCTTACTGCCGTATCAGCAAAGGGCACACGTGTGAGTCAAGTTGAAATTAGTAATACTAATGTTGATTATGATGGTACGAAAGAACATATACTTATTACTTTTACTAATCATTAATGCATTATTCCTGTTCTTTCCAGCTACAGCAAATGCGCAACGCCGACCATCTTTGCCAAAGGTAAAGGAGGATAGTATCCCTTTCTTTAGGGGAGTGGCTGTGGGTACAGATCTCGTCGGACCAGCTATGCGTTGGCTTGCTTCATATGGTCAGTATGAAGCTTTGTTGCGTGTTAATATTAAGGATAGATACTTTCCTGTTATTGAAGCAGGTATAGGACAGGCTGATAAGACTGATGAAACAACTGGAACGAACTTTAAGACGAGTGCACCTTATGGACGAGTAGGCTGTGACTTCAATATGCTTAAGAATAAGCATGACGATTATCGCTTTTTAGTGGGTGGTAGAGTAGGCTATACTTCGTTCAAGTATGATGTTCTTAGTCCTGGACTTGCTGATCCTATTTGGGGAACACAAACCTCTTATGGTGCTCTTGGTAATAAAGGAAATCAACTATGGGCAGAACTTGTTGGCAGTGTTGATGCAAAGATTTTAGGACCTATTCGTATGGGATGGAGTGTTCGGTACAAACTCCGTATAGCTCATAAGATGGGTGAGATAGGTGAACCATGGTATGTTCCTGGTTATGGTCGTGGAGGTTCGTCACAACTTGGAGCAACCTTTAATGTACTCTTTGAACTGTAATGAGATAGTTGTTTAGAAGATAGGGAGTTACTTGTTGTAGTATCCTTTAATAGTTATAACTTACGGACGTACTACTTGTGCGTCCCAATTGTAAAGGCTATACCTTCTAATTCTAACTTACTCTTAATAAATTAAATATTTTATGAATAAGAAAAAACTATATTGGCAAATATCTTTTCTTCTTATGTTGATAATCGGATCAATAGCTATTGTCCGTTGTCAGCAGTCAATGCCATATCAGCATAATAAGGGATTTATCTTTGGTACAGTTTATAATATAACCTATCAAAGTAATGAAGACCTTCAGCCTCAGATAGAAGCAGAATTGAAAAAGGTTAATCAGACTTTCTCAACTTTTGAAGCTAATTCGTTGATTTCACAGATTAATCAAAACAAACCTGTGAAGGTGAATGAAATGTTTCGTGAGGTGTTTACACTCGCTGAGTCTATTTCCAAAGAAACTGATGGCGCCTTTGATATCACAGTCGCTCCAATGGTAAATATGTGGGGCTTTGGTTTTAAGACGGGTCAACATCCTTCTAAGCAAGCAATAGATAGCTTACGTCAAGTTGTAGGATATAATAAGGTAAAGCTTGTTGGTAACACAATTCAGAAGACAGATAAACGCGTTATGCTCGATTGTTCCGCTATAGCTAAAGGCTATGGATCAGACATTGTAGCCCGTTTCTTACGTCGTAAGGGTATTAAAAACTTCATGGTAGAGATTGGTGGTGAGATTGTAACAATGGGTAATAGTGAGCAGCGTCTGCCTTGGAAGATTGGTGTTACAAAGCCAACGGATGATAGTGTGAAGGTTGATCAGGAGATACAGACGATATTGAATGTTACGGATAAGGCTATGGCAACGAGTGGAAACTACCGTAATTTCTATTACAAGGGTGGAAAGAAATATGCTCATACTATTGACCCTAAAACAGGTTATCCTGTGCAGCATTCACTTCTTTCCGCAACAGTCTTAGCAAATAATTGTGCTACAGCAGATGCTTATGCAACCTCGTTTATGGTAATGGGTATCGAGAAAGCACGTAAATTACTTGAACGTCATCCAGAATTGATGGTTTATTTCATTTATTCTGATACAAAAGGTAATTTGCAAGTATGGTATAGCCCTTCAATGAAAGGAAAAGTTGTTAAATAAAAATATAGCCGCTTTCTCTCTTGAGAAGGCGGCTATATATGTTTTTTATTACTATGCTTCAACTCTACGATAAACTTCTCGAACTACCACTTTTCATCGGTATTAGTACGGATGAATTGTCAGATATTGTAGGGCAAACAAAGTTTGGTTTTCATAAACTTATTGCAGAGAAACCGCTTGTAAGCATGGATGATAAATGTACACAGCTATTCTTTCTAATGAATGGTACACTTCGCGTGATAAGTCATGCTGACAACTATCGTTATCGTATAGAAGAAGAGTTGTCAGCACCAGCTGTAATTCAGCCTGAACACTTCTTTGGACTCATGCAACGCTATACAAAAGATTTTATAGCGCAGACAGATTGTAGTCTACTCTCGTTGGATAAGTCAGAGGTACTACGTTTACTTGATAATTATCTTATTTTCCGCCTTAACCTTCTCAATAGTATTTCTATGCAAGCACAGCGAATGAGTCATATCCCATGGAGGCAACAGCCCAGTGAGATTCGCCAGCAGTTTGTTAATTTCTTACGTCTTCGCTGCCTTACACAAGCAGGTCGTAAAGTGTTAAGGATAACGATGGAAGACCTTGCTCAAGAGTTACATCAGAGTCGTCTTAATATCTCTCGCATGCTCAACGATTTACAACGTGATGGACTGTTATCAATTAGTAGAGGAATTATTACTATTCCACAGTTGGAAACTTTAAGAGGGTAGAAGCCTTCTCTCATGCTTCTTTACTAATATTTGATATTAGTATCATTCAGTATTTTTTCTATATTAGTTAGTTATTAATGCCTTATTGTTTAAGGACAATTATAATTACCTTTTACTTCCTTTTTTACCCGTGTTGATGATTAGCACATATTGTGCTGATGGTAAACACCAATGGTGTTGGGTGTTAAACAGCTTGTTATTTTCTAATTTTTTTTATTTTCTTGTTGGCATCTTGTCTGTCTTTGTAATATAACGTGGCTCGGTTATGACTTTGTTGTAATGACAGAAAAAAACAGAATATGATTAGTCTTTAATGAGTCAAATTTAGTTTAGGTTGTAGAGACTTATTACTCTACATGTAATATAGAAACAAAATTGCGTTAAATTCCACCTCTTTATATAGTATATTTCCTTTTTTTGAGTTATCTTTGTAAATTAAATTAAGAGAAAGTAGAAAAAGAAATGACAGATAATATTTCAGGGAAGAAAGAGCGTATAAATCCTTTCTTCCTACCTTACGATACACCGCATTACACGGTACCTTTCGACCGTATTACGCTTGCTGATTATGAAGAGGCTATGATGGAAGGTATTCGCCGTGAGGATGAGCAGATTGAGAAGATTATTAATAATCCTGATGAACCTACCTTTGAGAATACAATCATACCAGAGGATGAGGTCAAGGGGCGTAAGCACTACTATGATCTTCTGAGTCGTGTGGAGAGTGTATTCTTTAATATGCTCAGTGCTGAAACAAATGATGAAATGGATGCTTTGGCACAGAAGATGAGTCCAATCCTTACTAAGCACGGTAATGATGTTAGCTTAAATCCTAAGATTTTCGAGCGTGTCAAGTATGTTTATGAGCATCATGGAGAGTTGACACCAGAGGAAAACTGTTTGTTAGAGAAAAGTTATGAGGGTTTCGTGCGTAGTGGCGCGTTATTGGATGAAGCTGGGAAAGACCGTTTGCGTAAGCTTACTGAGGAGGCATCTATGCTTTCACTGCAGTTTTCACAGAATGTGTTGAAAGAGAATAAAGCATATACTCTGCACATTACAGATGAGCAACAGCTTGATGGTCTACCTGATACAGCACGTGATGCAGCACAGGAAGCTGCTAAAGAGCATGAGTTAGAGGGTTGGGTGTTTACTTTGGATGCTCCGAGTTATGGCCCATTTATGATGTATAGTACACAGCGTGAATTGCGTAAAGACCTCTATATGGCACGCAATACGCTCTGTATAAAAGATAACGATACAAACAACCTTGAACTTTGCAAGCGTTTGATTAATCTTCGCCGAGAGATGGCTCAGCTTCTTGGTTATGATACTTTTGCTGACTACGTGATGAAACATCGTATGGCAACAAAGGTTGAGAATGTGTATAAACTTCTCAATGACCTTATAGAGGCTTATAAGCCAACAGCTATCCAAGAGCGTGAAGAGGTTGAAGCATTAGCTAAGGAGGAAGAGGGGGCAGACTTCAAGATGGAACCTTGGGATGTAGCATATTATAGTCAGTTGCTGAAAAAGAAGAAATATGACCTTGATCCCGAGATGCTTCGTCCTTACTTGGAGTTAGGCAATGTTATCAAGGGTGTCTTTGGTTTGGCTACACGCCTTTATGGTATTACATTCAAAGAGAACAAGGATATACCTGTTTATCATCCTGATGTAAAGCCGTATGAGGTGTATGATAAGGATGGTAGCTATTTGGCTGTACTCTACGTAGACTTCCATCCACGTAAAGGAAAGCGTGATGGTGCATGGATGACAGAGTTCCAAGGTCAGTGGATAGAGCGTGATGGTACGAATGTACGCCCACATGCATCCCTTGTTATGAACTTTTCTAAGCCTACAGAGGATAAGCCTGCATTGTTAAGATTAGGTGAGGTTGAGACTTTTTTGCATGAGTTTGGACATTCGCTTCACGGTATATTTGCTAACACTCGTTTTGAGAGTCTGTCAGGAACAAATGTTTGGTGGGACTTTGTAGAACTTCCTTCTCAGTTTATGGAGAACTTTGCAGTAGAAAAAGAATTTCTCCGTACTTTTGCTTTTCATTATCAAACAGGTGAAATAATGCCTGATGAATTGATAGAAAAGGTGATAGCCAGTCGTAATTATGGAGCTGCAACAGCATGTTTGAGACAGGTAAGTTTCGGTCTCTTAGATATGGCTTATTACACACAAAAGGATGAGTTTACCGAAGATATCATTTCCTTTGAAAAGAAAGCATGGGCACCAGCAATTATTGATGAGCAGCGTATGGATACATGTATGACTGTACAGTTCTCTCATATTATGGCTGGAGGTTACGCTGCAGGTTATTATAGCTATAAGTGGGCTGAGGTTCTTGACGCTGATGCTTTTAGTGTATTTAAGAAAGAAGGAATCTTCAACCAAGCTACTGCACAGCGTTTCCGAGATAATATTCTTTCACGTGGTGGTACAGAACATCCTATGACTCTCTACAAACGTTTTCGTGGGCAAGAACCAACTATCGATGCGTTAAAAGAGAGGGATGGGCTTACTAAAGGGCAGTAAAGTTTTGAAAATCGGATAATAGATAAAGGATAATAGCTATTTTGCTATTCGTTTTCATGTTTATTTATAAAATCTATCAAGACAATGAATAACGAACATATAACAGAACACTCATCAACATGTTCTTCTGTAGAGGGACGAGGTAAGTCTGCTGTTGACTATCGTTACCTCCGTATGGCACGTATTTGGGCTGAGAACTCTTATTGTAAACGACGTCAGGTAGGTGCCTTGGTTGTGAAGGATAAGATGATTATTAGCGATGGCTATAACGGTACACCAAGTGGTTTTGAAAACGTTTGTGAGGATGAGTCGGGTGTAACAAAGCCATACGTCCTCCATGCTGAAGCCAATGCTATTACGAAACTTGCACGAAGTGGTAATAATAGTGAAGGTTCAACGCTTTACGTAACTGCTTCTCCTTGTATTGAATGTGCAAAACTCATTATTCAGGCAGGTATTCGTCGAGTTGTTTATGCCGAGAAGTATCGTCTTACAGATGGTATAGATCTGCTGACAAGAGCTGGAGTAGAAGTAGAGTATAAAAGTCTTGAGGATGGCTGTAGCTCTTCTTCAGAGTCTTTATAAATAAGAAAAGAATTAGAGTAAACTGTTGGAGTATAATAAAATAGGGCTGATACTTAATATAGTTTATTCCTATTGTTAATAAAACAAAGTATAACAAGTATTTATTGAATCCCTCTTGATGTTTTCATTTAATCTGAAAGAATGAGGGTATGGCTTTTATGAACCAGAATAAAAACAATCGTTTCATGCCGCTGTTGATGGCACTATGTGTTGTCATCGGTATTCTTATTGGTACTTTCTATGCCAATCATTTCTCAGGTAATCGACTGAATATCATCAATAGTGGTAGTAGCCGATTAAGTAATCTGTTGCATATCATTGATGACCAGTATGTTGATTCTGTTAATATCGACGAACTTGTTGATAAGGCTATCCCTGAGATTCTTTCAGAGCTTGACCCCCATTCAGTCTATATCAGTGCAAAGGATGTACAATTGGCAACAGACGATTTGAAGGGTTCTTTCTCTGGTGTAGGAATCGAATTTACTATTCGTCAAGATACATTGCGTATACAGAATGTTATCAAGGATGGACCAGCGGATAAGGCTGGTTTGTTGGCAGGTGACAAGGTTGTAAGTATCAATGGTAAAGCGTTTGTAGGCAAAGACGTTACAAACGAAGAAGCTATGCACCGCCTTAAGGGTCCGAAGGATTCGAAGGTGAAGATTGGTGTTAAGCGATATGGGGAAAAGGGAGTGAAAATGTTTACGGTAACACGTGGTGATATTGCCGTGAAAAGTGTCTCTGCTGCATATATGCTTAACGATACAACGGGCTATATTCGTATTAAGAGCTTTGGTGAAAGAACCTATGCAGAGATGTTAGCTGCTTTGCAAACTCTTAATATACAGGGTGCTGATCACTTAGTTATTGATCTTCGAGATAATGGAGGTGGTATCTTGGAGTCTGCTGTACAGATGGCAAATGAGTTCCTTCCAAAGAATCGTCTGATTGTTTATACACAAGGTAGAAAGAGTCCCCGAGTTAATTATCGTAGTGATGGTAAGGGAAGCTATCAGCATATTCCTATGGTTGTACTCATCAATGAGGGTTCTGCTTCTGCAGCAGAGATTTTTGCTGGTGCTATGCAAGATAACGATCGTGCAACGATTGTCGGTCGCCGTTCCTTTGGTAAAGGATTGGTGCAACAGCAGATTCAGTTTAATGACGGTAGCTTGATTCGATTGACGATAGCACGTTATTATACTCCTTCAGGACGTTGTATCCAAAAGCCATTCAAGCCTGGTGATAATGCTGACTATGAGAATGATATTCTCACACGTTATCAACATGGTGAGTTCTTCTCTCAGGATAGTATTAAACATGAGGGACCAGCTTATCATACAGTAAATGGTCGTACCGTATATGGTGGCGGTGGTATTACTCCAGATATTTTTGTACCAGAAGATACATCAAAGGTAACTTCTTATTATAAGGAAGCTGTGATGAGTGGACTTATTCTTCAGTATGCTTTCAGCTACACTGATAGCAACAGAAAGAAACTCAGTAGCTTTGGAGAATTAAAACCTTTGGCAAATTATTTGGAACATCAGAATCTTGTAGGAGACTTCGTTAATTTTGCAGAAAAGAACGGATTACGCCGACGCAATCTAATGATTATGCGTTCACACTCACTTCTGCAGGATTATCTTAATAGTCGAATCATTTATAATATACTTGATGAACAGGCTTGGATAGAGTATGTGAATCGTGACGATGCAACTGTAAAGGAGGCTATCAGAGTGTTCCACACCCCTTCTCTTCTTTTGCTTAATCCGAAACAGAAAGCTTTGAAGTACTCTAGCTCTTCACGTAAAATAACCCCTCTACGTCGATGATACAGTTTGATAAAAAGTCCTTAAGGAAAGACATTAGGGAACGTAAGAAACAGTTTTCTACAGAAGAATTGATAAATGAGTCGCGTCCACTTATCCAGCGAGTACTCAATCACCCACGTCTACAATGTGCTAAGACAGTTCTTCTGTATAATTCACTGCCTGATGAGGTTTATACACATGGCCTCATCAAGCAACTTCATAATGAAGGAAAGACTGTCCTTCTTCCTGTTGTTATCAGTGATACCGAAATGGAACTTCGACTCTATCGTAATCCAAATTCCTTTGAAACAAGTAGTTATGGAATACTTGAGCCTATAGGTGAAGCTTTTACGGATTTCTCTTCTATAGCATTTGCGCTTATTCCAGGTATGGCTTTTGATAAGGAGCGGAATCGTCTTGGACGTGGAAAGGGTTATTATGATCGTTTTCTCCCGTCGCTCACAAAGGCATATAAGGTTGGTATATGTTTCCCTTTTCAGTTCCTTCCAAACATACCAACTGAGGAAACGGATATAAAGGTAGATGAATGTATCTACTAAGATTATGAGAATCTGTGTAAAAATCAATCTTCTATAAGACAGAAAGATAGTGTGTTGTATCTTTAGATTTTATAGATAATGTAAAAAAATATTCTTGTTATAAAAATAGTTAGTGCTTAATTGGATTCCAATTAAGCACTAATTGTCTTGTAAAAGGTGCCCTTTTAAGGTCTAATTAACGCCCTTTTGAAAGCCAACTAAGCACCTTTTTCTTATGCTATCTTGTAAAGTGTTGAATTACAATTGATTATATGTGCGTTAAAGAAAGATATTTTATATTGTCTTCTAACAGATTTTGTAGAATGAAATGTAAAAGAAATTCTAACCTTAAAAGTCGTAAAAGCGATATCGTATAGCTGCTTTATGGTGACGGAAAATATAGTGTTTCAGTGCTACCTTTCTTAATTCTTTGTTTTGAAAAATTTGTATTAAACCAAGTCTTCGTAGGCTTGATTCATTTCATTCATGAGATGTTCAAAATTGTCAGAGTTTAATGATACCTTTCTGAACATCATTTCCAAATTCTCCTCTTCAAACTTTACTGGCTCTTCATGCAAAAGCGTCATCATTCCCGCAATCATCAAGCGGTAGACAGTAGCTTGGTGTAATCTACTAACCTCAGTCTTTGCTTGTGTTATTCCTGCAGCATAAGCTTGCATTTGTACACGAACAATAGAGCGGATTGCCAGTGAAACGGGTACACTGTTCTCATCAGATAAGGCAGGACAATCAGCAAAATAATCTTCAGCAGACTGTAAACGACCATCCAATAGAGCATACATCTGCTTTTGATATTCAGCTGTTACAAGGTCATATAGTTCCTTACTTCCACATGCGTAACGCAACAAGATCTTTGTAGAAGTAGTCTCTGAGAAATGACGACGCTTCATATCCTCTGTCACTGTTTCAAGGTCTGAATAGTTCAGACGGATAAGTACAGGAAAGAGTACAGATACAAAATGACCTGAAAGGTTATCAAAATTGTTAACTAATAATTGCTTGTATTCTTTTGGCTCTAAGCCTTTCTTCCCCGGATGTAAGGCATCAGCCTGTCCCGAGAAAAAAGCATGAAAGTAGCCCCTGACCATTACAGAGGCTACTCTTGAGCGGTTTATGTCCGTTATTCTCATATATTAATTTTTCAACTATCTATGTCCGCCGAATCTACTGTTATTTGTTGGTGCATCAGAACGAGTTGAACCCGATGAAGACTGATTTGAATTCATTGGAGCACTTGGAAATGATGAGCGAGAAGCACCGCCAAATGAAGACTGATTAGATTTCATTGGAGCATTTGGTGCTGATGAGCGAGAAGCACCGCCAAATGAAGACTGATTAGATTTCATTGGAGCACTTGGTACTGATGAGCGAGAAGCACTGCCAAATGAGGACCTGCTGCCTGATGGCTGTTGAGGAGTAGAATACTGCTGCTGTTGAGGTTGGTAAGTCTGTCTTTCTGACTGTTGTCTTGCCCCTCCAAATCGTTGGTCATAAGACCTACTTGGTGCAGTGTTCATATTATCTCTTCTTGCATTGCCAAAGCTACTATAGCCATTATTCTGCTGAGGACTGTTCCATGAACCATCATTCTGATAAACTTCTTGACTTGTTCTTGTACGGTTGGTTACCGTAGGTGGATTACGTCGGGCACCGAAGCGTCCTGCGTAATAGCTGTCGTTATATCTATTTCGTCCACCACGATAGGTGTAGTATTCTGCTGGACGTGAACGATAATAATAATTGCGGTCGCGGTAACGATTGTAAACGCGATAAGCATAATCATTATTGTACCAATAAACTGGACGGTAAAAGTAGTCTTCACCTATGTAATAGTTATACTGGCGAGCATTCAGTACGTAGAACAAATCGCTGTTACGGCGTGCCCAATAATCTCCATAAAGTGAGCGTTCGCCCTGCATATTAAGAAGGTAATCAAGATTTATCTCGTACACAGCCTGATACTGTGCATCGCTCAATCCAAGCTCATAAGCCATTTTGTCTGACAAGAAGAGTGCCTGTCGTCGCGCCTCTTCATATCCAATTCTACCGTATGTACTGCTGTATCCAACATTATATCCATCGTCATATACAGAAACAGGACCACCATATCCGCCCCCCGCAGAGAGGTATGCACCACATGAAGAAAGTGAAAGGCCTAAACAACCTAAAGCGAATGTATATAAAATATTCTTTTTCATATCTGTAACCTTTTAAAAATGACTACTTATGTTATATCTCTATTGCAAAAGTAGTTGTTTGGTTTCAAATATCCAATAGGTAAATTCCTATTCCGTAAGGGAAAGTTCCTATATGTTATTCCACTTCCTCTACTATGGTGTTAGGTATCTCCTTCGATTTCAACATCTCATCCAAACTCTTAAAAGTATAAGCAGCCTTATCCTTAACAAATGTCTTTACAAAACGATCGCGCAGACTCATTAACTTCTGTACTGCTTCCTGATAGGTCTCAGCTGTAATACGATCAGCCATAGCTTGCGCATTTACTGGTGTGAAGTCAAAGTATTGAACGAGATATTGCTGGAACTGTCGACGCTGGTTCTGTGTCATTTCTTGCAATTGTACGTTCATCTTATCCTTAGTGCGGTGTATGATAAAGATAAGCTCATCTGGCTCACCACCTCGCTGACCGTGGTCATACTTTTTCTCATACTCAAAGTGACAATCGCAGAAACCTTTTTCTGCAAGTTCCTTTAATTCCTGCATAGCAGGGTCAAGAACACGACGACAGAAGTCAGAGAACTTCTTATAGTTATTCTCTAAACGAAGCATCTTACGAAACTCCAAAGTCTTAATAACAGTACGACCTTTGTCCACCCATGACTCTATAAACATATAGATACGCTGTGTGTAGCGGTTTTTACATGCAAAAACAATCTGTTTGCCTAAGCGGTGATAACCAAAGTCTAACGATACAAGACGCTCTGCAACACTATGATCAAGCTTTAGAATTGCATATTTGTTATAAGAACGATCCTCAGGAATATATACGTCACAAAGGTTAGTTGCTTTGGTGTACTTTCTTCCCTCAGCTGTTTTATAAGGTATTTCTACAGGAATAGAAGCAAGCATCTTCAGTGAATTTCTCAACTGAGGATAGTGATTTGGGTCGACACCTAATTCCTTGAAGGGTAATTTAATCGGCATACGTCCATCCTCATCCAACTCGTCAGTATGGAATAGGTCAAGCTGAAATCCCCGTTTATTGTTCAAAATGCCATGTAAGATAGATTGCAAACTTTCAACAATAGACACCAGAATTCTCACCTGGATGAGCGAATAGTCATGACGCATCATCGTCACGGCGATAGGCTGAAGAAGCCAAGTTTCTTCTTCTATCGGGATAAGGTCATTCGAGATAGTACGACTTTTCAACGGGGCTTTCTGTGCTTTTGCTCCACGTTTTCGAGTAACCTTTCTTATGGCTGTTTTATCTGTTGTCATATCTGTTATCTAAGCTTATCATGTATTTTATAACACTTTACAAGCTACAAAGATACCGCTTTTATTTGGAACAGACCACTAAATTAACAAAAATAGTTTCACCATAGTTGCTCGAAAACCTTTTACCTGAGGCTATTCTAACTATAAGTTGCTTTGCTCTTAGCTATATATTGCAAGGTGTTTAGTGCTCAGCACCATCTGTGCTAACCAACACCACCACATGTGCTGGGCAATAGCACATCTATAAAAGAGAGTAGATTGCTTTATTAATGTCAGCATAATATATTGCAAGGAAAGGAATGTAAGAAAATAGTTGAATATTAAGTAGCTCTTTTATAGCGTTATTCTTTAAGATAATAATTAATGGTAAAAAACTAAATACTTGACAACAACTATTGCATTATTGACTTTTTTTTTGTTATTTTGCATACGATATCATTACAATATGACAAGATGAAGAATCAGAAAATGTACGAGCCCGATGATAAGATGATTTATCTTATCAGAGATAATTATGACCTGTTACAAAGCTTAGGAAGCTTTGGTATCAGTTTAGGCTTTGGCGATAAAACTGTGAGAGAGGTTTGTGATGATCAGAATGTAGATACATATACCTTCTTGGCTGTTGTCAATTTTACGATAAATGGATTTAAAGGATTTGATGATGTTGACAGATTGTCCATCCCAACCCTTATGCAATATTTGAGAGCGAGTCATACATATTATCTTGAATATAAGTTACCTTTCATACGTAAGGAGTTGTGCGCTTCTTTGGATGAAACAGATAATTTGGCTCGTCTTATTATTCGTCTTTATGATGAATATGCTCATTCTATTCACAACCACATGCAGTATGAAGAGAAGAATGTGTTCCCATACGTTGACTCATTGTTGCAAGGTGAGGCAAATGATGCATACGATGTAGAGACTTATTCTAAGCATCATAACCAGACAGACGTGAAGTTGCGTGAGTTGAAAAGTATTATTATCAAGTATCTTCCTTCTGATGCGCATCATAATAACCGCCTTACAGCTACGTTATATGACATATACAATTGCGAAGCATGGCTTGAACAGCATGCTTTGGTTGAAGAAGAAATCTTTATTCCAGTAATCAGACGCTTAGAGCAGAAGAGTAAGCAGAATGATGTTAGTGTGAAGATTTCAAACATGATTACGCAGAATCCTGTGTCAAATGAGGTGCTTAGTGATCGTGAAAAGGATGTGATTGTAGCTGTTGCGCAGGGAATGACAAACAAGGAGATAGCTGACCATTTATGTATCTCTACAAATACTGTCATTACGCATCGTCGTAATATAGCCCGTAAGTTGCAGATACATTCACCTGCAGGATTGACAATCTATGCGATTGTTAATAATCTTGTGGATATCAGTAGTGTGAAACTTTAATAGAAATCTGTTAATAGGGTGGGTGAGTCACCCTATTACTTTATAAATAAAATGATGGAACATCCAGCTAACATGAGTATGGGGCGTCCCAAGGTAGCTATAGTTGATGCTAACACGCTTGTCGTGTTAGGATTGAAACAGCTACTACAGAATGTTATGCCTATCATGACTGTTGAGTCTTTCTCAAGCTTTCAAGAGTTTGAGAAAGCACAGGTTGACTCATACTATCATTACTTTGTGTCGCAAGTAATTGTTCTTGAAAATAGACAATTCTTCTCGCAATGTATCCACAAAACTATTGTCTTGACACTTACAAAGGACCCAAATGCTCAGCTTTCAGGTTTTCATAGTTTCTGTATTAATGTGCCTGAAGATGAGCTTGTCAAAGCTATTCTAAAAATAGTACAGTACGGTCATTCTGGTGGTAAGAATCTTCCAGAACTCCCGCAGGTGTTAAAGAATAAGATTCTAAGCAATCGTGAGATTGAGGTTTTGTCTTTGATAGTTCAAGGGTTGATAAACAAAGAGATCGCAGAGAAACTAAATATCAGTCTGACAACAGTTATTACTCATCGCAAGAATATTATGGACAAGCTTGGAATGAAGAGTGTTTCTGCCTTGACTATCTATGCGGTGATGCATGGTTATATTGATATCAATAAGATTTAATACGGCTAATTTGCTATTTCCTATCCGTTATAGGAATGGAGATAGCAGATGAGCAAACCAGCCACGGAAACGCTGCCATGGTGTGCGCCACTGTTTCCATTTTGCTTCTGTAAGCTTAAAACTATCTTTCTTTTGAGCTTCAAAGAGTTCATCCAACTCATGAGCCGTACATGCATCAACTATAACAGCATTTTCTTCACGGTCCCAACGTAGGCTTCTTGCATTAAGATTAGCTGATCCAACCGTGCAGAATTGTCCGTCTACAGTGATAATCTTGGTATGGTGGAAGCCTTTTTCATACATCCATATCGTACACCCTTTTTTCATTAGTTGATGTGCATTATAGAACCCACAGTCAGGAGTAAGAGGGATGTCACTCTTTACACTCAGTAGAATTTCAACCTTTACCCCTCGTTTTACAGCATTCCGTAATGCTTTTTTCAAGGCTCTACTCAAGGTAAAATATGGATTAATAATTTTTATACTATCCTTAGCATCATTGATAGCATTCACATAGAAATAACGGATAATATCCTTAGAGATGTGTGGTTCACGGTTAATAATACCCACCATCTTACTTCCTGCACTTCCACAAGTATCAGGTTTTAATCCTTTTATATAATCAGCGTTAGAGATTCCACGATAATATTTAGCACCATGTATTTTCTGTCCAGATGCTAAAAACCACATATTAAGAAAGATGTTCTGCAATGTATTGACCTCATCTCCTTCAATTCTACAATGCATATCATGCCATGAGCCAACGACTTCAGTTCCATTAATATAATAGTCTGCTACATTCATTCCACCTGTATAGGCAACCTTGCCATCGATAACAACAATCTTACGATGGTCACGATTGAAGATGTCATGTAGCCATGGGAACTCCATTGGCTTAAACTCATAAATCTCAATGCCCTTTTCACGAATCGCCTTCAGGTGGCGTTTCTTCATAGGACGATTGTTACTTGCATTGCCAAAGCCATCAAAGACAGCTCTAACTTCAACTCTTTCTTTTGCTTTCGTCGCTAAGTGTTGTATGAGTTCGTCATTGATAGAATCATTGCGGAAGTTGAAGTATTCCAAGTGAATACTCGAACGTGCTTGGTCAATAGCCTTGAATAGATCATTAAATTTATCTTTACCTGTCGTAAGTAAGGTTACTGAGTTATTATGAGAGAAGTGTACATTCTTCTTGCGAAGCTGATTCACAATCATAGAATCGGCTCTATTCGTAAGTATCTCATGCCCTTCTGGTACAGTGTTTTGTGTCTCTGTTTGTGCTAAAAGATATGTTGGAAAAAGTATGTAACATAATGCCATCACCCATGTGATAGCTTTTTTTGTATTAAAGTTCACTTTTCTTTCTCTCATTTTCTTCAATAGTAAATAATAGCCTATGGTCAACAAAGGTTATTATGCGCAAAATAAATATCGTAGATAAGATAGTAAAATACTATTTTACAGCATACAACTATAATGGTCAACAACACCTAAGAAGTGTCTTTCTGCATCGCATACTAACACAGTGTGCACCTTGTTTTGCTGCATAATCTGTTGAATCTCTGTAATCTTAGTTGTTGGTAAGACTACCTTAGGTTCCTTTGTCATAATGTCACTGACTGTATGGTCAAAGAATTCAGCCTGCCAACGTTCCATAGCTCTACGGATATCACCGTCCGTTATCAATCCTATTACTTTACCATTGTCAAGCGATACACCCAAGCCAAGCTTACCCTTACTAACATGTATGATAGCTTCTCCTAAGTGCATATCCTTTGGAATAATAGGAAGTTCGTCTGAACGCATTACATCTTGAGCTGTTGTTAACAAGCGTTTTCCTAACTCCCCACCAGGATGAAACTGTGCAAAGTCCTGTGGCTTAAAGTTGCGAACACGCATAAGTGCAATCGCTAAAGCATCACCCATGACGAGTGCTGCCGTTGTTGAGCTGGTTGGAGCAAGGTTGAGAGGGCACGCTTCTTTCTCAACCCAAACTTTCAAATGGGCTGTAGAATACTTTGCCAACAATGAATTAGGATTGGCGCTTATTCCAATAATAGGAATATTCATGTGAAGTACCATTGGAATGAAGCGGAGTAGCTCGTCTGTCTGTCCAGAATTTGATAATGCCAACACAACATCATCCTTTGTCATTACGCCCAAATCGCCATGATAGACATCCAAAGGGTTAACAAAGAATGCAGGTGTACCCGTAGAAGAAAGGGTTGCAGCAATCTTAGCACCAATGTTACCACTTTTGCCAACACCCGTGACAATAACTTTACCAGTACAATGAAACATTAGGCTAACAGCCTTATCAAAGTTTTCATCTAACTGATTTATCAAATTAAGTGTTGCTTCAGTTTCTTCTTTGATACACTGTGTAGCATACGCTCTAACCTGTGTCAATCTTTGTTCTGCTTCGTTCATACCAGTTTTCCTATTAGTTCGTCTAACTTTTCAAGTTCTAACATGTTTGCAGCATCTGATAGTCCTGCGTCTGGAGTAGGGTGTACTTCAAAGAAGTAGCCAGTAGCACCAAAAGCTTTGGCTGCTAATGCCATTGAAGGAACAAACTTACGGTCGCCAACCGTCTTACCATCTCCTGCGCTTGGACGCTGTACACTATGTGTACAATCCATAATGACATTAGGAACGATTTCTTTCATGTCAGGGATATTACGGAAGTCAACAACGAGGTTGTTATATCCAAAGCTATTACCACGTTCAGTCAACCACACATCCTTAGCTCCACTTTCCTGACACTTCTGTACAGGATAGCGCATATCTCTACCACTAAGAAACTGTGCTTTCTTGATGTTTACAATCTTACCAGTTTTTGCAGCAGCCACTAATAAGTCGGTCTGACGACAAAGGAAAGCTGGAATCTGGATGACATCAATAACTTCTCCAACAGCCTCAGCCTGATAGCTTTCATGAATATCGGTCAGCAGGCGTAATCCATACTTATCCTTGATAGCTTGCAACATCGCAAGACCTTTGTCAAGTCCTGGACCACGGAAAGAGTGTATGCTTGTACGATTAGCTTTATCAAAGCTTGCCTTAAAAATGATATCAATATCGTATTTCTTATTAAGCCGAACTAACTCTTCTGCAACAGCGTTGAGTAGTTCTTGGCTTTCAATAACGCAGGGACCTGCAATGAAGGTAGGTTTATTCATCATAATGCGATAGTGTATAATGCTCTTATTACTACAATAATATTGAAATATTCTTTTAAGAGTAGGTGCAAAGTTATATATAATAAGGTGAACAGGCAAATGATTAACGTTCATTTAGATGTTTAAAGTAAAACTTATGTATAAAATTTGGTTGTTTAATAGAAAACCTTTTACTTTGCACCTAGAAAACAATGCTTCTTCCTTTTACGAAAGGAAAGGCATATAAATAATAAGGTAAAAAAGATTTAATTCAGTATTAATTTAAAAGTTTTCTATTATGAAAAAGATTTTATTGTCATTTGCTGTAGCATGTGTATCACTTGCAGCAAGCGCACAGGGTTATGTTGGTGGTAGCTTTGGTATCGCTTCTTCTAA
Organism: uncultured Prevotella sp.; assembly: GCA_963550695.1. GTDB lineage: Bacteria > Bacteroidota > Bacteroidia > Bacteroidales > Bacteroidaceae > Prevotella. The sequence goes on from CAUVDL010000031.1 coordinate 21,663, forward strand.
GATTCTCAACAATGACGATGTAACAACTTATCAGTTCCTCCCAGAGGTTGGTGTAAACCTCAACGAGAACTGGGCAATCGGTACCGTTGTTGGCTGGGGTAAGGATACTCCTGTTAATGCCGAGTCAGATGCAGTAAACTACTTCAAGTTGGAGCCATATGCTCGTTACACATTCGTGCGTAGCAAGTATGTAAACGCTTTTATTGATGGTGGTTTTGGCTACCAGCACTATAGGGGTGGTGTAAACGCTTGGTCTGTAGGTTTGAAGCCAGGTCTTGCAGTAAACCTCAGCCCGAAGGTAAGCTTCGTTACACACGTTGGTTTTGCAGGTTGGAAGTCTGTTAAGGCTAAGGGTGATGATAAGGATAGCCACGTTTTCGGTGCTAACCTTGATGGCAATAACATCACTTTCGGTGTTTATTACAACTTCTAAAGAGTCATCTGAAGAAATTTAATATTTAAAAAGAGGGATGCATGATGTATCCCTCTTTTTATGTAATTAGAGTAATCCTTGAATTTAAATTTATCAATATTTTTCCTCCTTATTAAGTCTAATCAATACTCTGCTACATCTCAATTAAGCCTTACTTGGCTTTTAAAAGATGCCCTTTTGCCCTCTTATTAACGCCCTTTTAAATGCTAAACAAGCATATTCTACTTCTGTGATATATAATCAATTGATTTTATGATAGTTATAAGTATCTTTGAAAAGCGTATTCTTGAGTTGTTTTAAATAAGATTTATGTCGTTATTTTGTAATAACTTTTTTCAGCATAATAGCTGTTGATATATGCTGAAAAACAAGTAGTAAGTTTGTTATTACATACTTTTACTCATCATTCCAAACGTTGAGTTGCATTCTCTCCAATAATATATAGCTTGGAGTTAGCCCTTCGCACCATTGGTGTTAAGCCTTCGCACCACACGTGCTAAGCCTCAACACAATCGTAGGAGAGGGTAAAAAGGCTTATAATCGGCATCATATATATGACGAAATAAGCCTGTTCTGACTAACAAAGTGGAGTATTCTTCTCCCACCTATAGTCCTTATACTTAAGTAAATAGGCTAATATGTTAGCTTTCTTGTTGATGCTTAATCGTAATCTCTCGCTGTGGGAATGGGATTTCAATGCCGTTGTTGTTCAGCGTATCATAGATACATTCCATAACAATTGACATATCATTTTCTTTTGTTAGCACGTTCAGCCAAACAAGAATCTTCAGTGTGATACAGCTATCATCAAAGCTTTTAAGTCTGACAATAATATCCTTATTTTCATTAGTGATACCAAGTTTAGCGATAGCATCTATAAGAAGCTCTCTTACTTCTTTTACATTAGTGCCGTATGCAACGCCTACTTCAATAACTCCCACTTCATAGCCATTGTTCTTAGTCATATTCTTATAGTTCTTCGTGAAGAGCTGTGAATTTTGGAAAGCAATTACAGAACCGTCGAGCGCATCAATCATTGTTGAAGTATAGTTAATTGAACTAACCTTACCACGTATGCCATCACAGATAATATAATCGCCAATCTTGATACGTCCTGCCATTAAAGAGATACCATAATAGATGTTCTCCAGAATATCCTTCATTGCGAAACCAATACCCGTTGACAGACCACCCGTAACGACTACAAGCCATGTGCTGCTAACCTTGAAGAAGCCAAGTGTAATTAATAACCAAGAACCCCACACTATCACCTGTAATACGTTGATATACATCGTAGCACGTGCTTCGGCTGTAGATGGGTCATTGCGTTGAAGATATAACTTAATTGCATCTCGGATTGTTAGGTTCAAATAGTTAAAGATAAACCATAAGATAGTTACGATAGCTATCGAATAAACACTAATCTGTATCTTGTCAGAATCAATAAAGTTTGTGCGGAACAAGTCCCAAGTTAAACCACTAAGGTTGAAGACATCAGTTGCCCAGTAGATAGCAATGATGAATGATATAACCAAGGCTGTTGGAATAAGAACAATGTCAACAAAGCGAAGAAGCCAAATTTTCACTGGCGCCAGTTTCTTTATTGGATGTTTCTCTCTGTACTGGTTTAGGTAATCTTTGAAAAAGGCAATCGTAAGAATACAAGCCAACTGCATTGACCACCAAATGATTACCTGTACTGCAAACATTGTGTATCCAATCGATGCACTTATAAGTGAGAAAATGAATACAAATTGAGAAATATATGCAAAGTTTAAGTCGTAACGTGGTACAAGTTTATGATATTTGTGAATCATTCTTGCCTGCCACAATGTATCTATAAACAATAAAGGAGTGAAAAGAAGTGTTACGACAGAGCTTGGGAGCATCACAATACGAAAAGTGATGACAAAGAAGCCTATCATAATCAGTGGGTAATAAATGCGGTAGGCATTATGTGTCTGTGAACCTTCTACACGTAGAAGTAAGGATGCAAAGATGACAGCGAGCATCCATGTATACTCCAAGAGTAGGCTACAAGCCATGTGTACGAAGTTAGAAGGCGAAAATAGCCGGATAATGATAAGTACAATACTGAATGTAATGACAGAAGCAAGCATAATAATACAAGTACGCTTGGCAAGGAAACTTTGGCTCTTCTGTTCGAACCGATTGGTCTTCATGACCCTTGTCACAAGGAATCTAATACTCAGATAATTGATGATAATAGCTATCAAGCCATAAATCAAAATCATACTGAAAAGTGTAATAATCCATTTCACATCCCATTGTGATACAACAACTGTGTTTGGTGTATATTTTTCAGTGAGTGTTGTGTTCATCTGACTAAGACGAAAACGAACCGATTTTATAAACTTGAAGTAGTTATCCCCAGCATTTGTAAAGATACCAGACTGAATCTCTTTATATCGCTTCTGTGCGTAAGCATCAAGTGCCTGTAGTTGATGTTGGCTGTATTTGTAGTATTGAATGTATTCTTGATAAGAGTCATTGCGCTCCTTTAGCATTCGGCGTATACTTACAGCAAGAGTAAGACATACGTTACGATCTGTCTTCATCTTAGGAGTAAGACCAAATGTGTACATTGTACTGAGGACGTTAACAAGTGAGTCGTAGCGTGCTATCTCTTCGTTACTCTCTGTAATAAGGTCGTGGAAAGGACGTGTTTTTGTTTGGAAGTCTTTCCATAACTCAGTTGCTTGTTGACAAGCATAAGTAAGGTCAAAAATGTTATCTGTTTTCTGGGAATAGAGCATTAATGATACTTGTGCAGACTTGTCACCAATTTCCTTTAGCTGATTTGTCACTTGCTCTGTTATAAATCTTGACTTATTCAGCTGCTTTGTCTGCTCAAGATGCTGTGCTATTAATTCGTGCCGTAGCACTTGGAGGGAATTTTTTAGTGAGTCCTCCTGTAATACGGCATTTGCAGGAAGAGTAAGGATGAACAGTAATATAGTAATAAAGAATAGCTTTTTGCGCATATCTGTTTGTTGTAAAGAATACTTTTTATGATTGACTTAATTTCTACAAAGGTACGGAAACTTTGCCATTTAGCCTTATATAGAAATGTAAAATGATACTAAAGATATCTTTGCATGTGCTTTTCTTGGAGAAGAAGTCATATAAATAAATAAAAAGTAGTAAGTTTGCACGAAAAAATTATACTATGATATTAATTGCCGATAGTGGAGGATCTAAGACAGACTGGGCGTTGATTGGTTTGCCAACAGATACAAGTACGTATGTTCTGAAAGTGCGTACTCAAGGGTTAAATCCTTTTCATCAGTCGAAGGATATTATTCTAAAGGTATTAGAACAGGAACTTAAGCCTGCGTTATACAAGGCTGCAGAGGAAGGAAATATCTTATTAAAAAAGACAGATATAGTACAGCATGTTTCACAGATCGCATTTTATGGATCAGGCTGTACAAAAAGTCTTTCGTCAGTTGTTAGTGAAGCACTTGCAGCATCTTTTCCTTCAGCTTCGATAAAAGTGGATAGTGACTTGTTAGGGGCTGCTCATGCTGTCTGCGGACACGAGTCTGGCATAGCTTGTATTTTAGGCACTGGAGCTAATAGCTGTCTGTATGATGGTGAGAATATTGTGGCAAATGTTCCGCCTTTGGGTTATATTTTAGGAGATGAAGGTAGTGGAGCCGTACTTGGCAAATTGCTACTCAATGGTATTTTTAAGGGTGATTTATCTACAGAGATACGTAATTTGTATTTAGAGTGGAGTGGTTTAACCTATCCAGAAATTATAGATAAAGTTTATCGTCAACCGCTTGCAAATCGTTACTTAGGAGGTATTTCAAGGTTTATTAAAGATAATTTGCAATACGTTGAATTAGAGTCTTTAGTAAGATTTAATTTCGACAATTTCTTTAAGAAAAATATCTTGAAATACACAACATCTTCAATCCGTACTATTTCTGCAGTTGGGGGTATTGCAGCTGCTTTTGAAGAACAGTTAAGAGCGAGTGCCAGTAGTTTTGATTTTCAAGTTGGCAAAGTGATTGCTTCACCCATAGATGGATTGATAGAATACTATTCTTAATTTGTTTTCTTTCATGTAAACTGTTGCTAAGATATTCTCATAGAAAGCTCCATTGGTAACTTGATTGTCATAGAAAGCAAACATGTCGTATTTGACTGATTTTGTATTATTATCTTGTAAATCTGCCAATACATCGTTTGTAAAGTAGAGTTTGCAAAAAGTGGTATGTTTTTCTGTTTAATTTGCGTACGTTCCCAAATATTTTTGTATCTTTGCACACGTTTTGAAACATGTTTTCTTAGAGCAAGATTGAACAATTAAATTATAGGTATATAAAGTTTATGTATTTCACACTTTTTGTTACCGTTTTGATAACGGCCGCATTCTTGGTAGTAGCAGCTTATGCTATTGCTAAGTGGATTGGTCCGCGTTCATACAATCTGGCGAAGGGTGAGCCTTATGAGTGTGGTATTCCGACTTATGGAACCTCTTGGTTACCAGTACATATCGGTTACTACCTCTTTGCTATCCTCTTCTTGATGTTCGACGTGGAGACCGTATTTCTCTATCCATGGGCTGTTGTTGTAAAAACATTTGGACCTCTCGCACTTGCTACGATTGGTTTCTTTATGCTGGTATTAGTATTTGGTCTTGCGTATGCATGGCGGAAAGGAGCACTTGAATGGAAATAAGAAAGCCAAAAATCAAGTCTCTTCCATACGATGAATGGAAAGACAACGACACGCTTAGCAAAATGGCAAGCGAATTGAACGATGGTGGAACTAACCTCGTTCTCGGTAACTTGGATCAGCTTATCAACTGGGGTCGTAGTAACTCTCTTTGGTCACTTACCTTCGCAACATCATGTTGTGGTATTGAGTTTATGTCTGTAGGATGTGCACGTTATGACTTCTCACGTTTTGGTTTTGAGGTAACACGTAACTCTCCACGTCAGGCTGACTTGATTATGTGTGCTGGTACCATTACAAATAAGATGGCTCCAGCTTTGAAGCGTTTGTATGATCAGATGGCTGAACCAAAGTATGTAATTGCCGTTGGTGGTTGTGCTATCTCTGGTGGTCCGTTTAAGGATAGTTATCACGTTATGCGTGGTATCGATGAGATTATCCCAGTGGATGTTTATATCCCAGGTTGTCCTCCACGTCCAGAGGCTATCATCTATGGTATGATGCAGCTTCAGCGTAAGGTGAAGGTTGAGAAATTCTTCGGTGGTGTTAACCATAAGCAGACTACAGAGGAGCGTGAGTTGGGTAAGAGTAATGCCGAACTGATCTTTAGTGAGAAGTTAGGTATCACTCCAGAAGAGATAAAGGAAAAGCGTGAAGCAGCTTGGAATGAAGCTAAAAAGCCAGCTCCAAAGCCAGCACGTCCTGTTGAGAAACCAACTGCAGCAGCTGTAAAGCCAACTGAAGCACCTGCTAAACCAGCAGAGGCTGTTCCATCTTCTGAGTCTGTTGCTCCAAAGAAAGATACGATTGTTGTTGACCAACCTGTAACAAAAGAAGATGTTGAGAAGTTGGGTAAGGAAATCGATCAGATTGATGTTGCAAGTAAGGCTGCAGATGAGACAGCTACTAACAATTAATATATAAGGTACGCGAGAATGAAATTAGAAAATAAAGAATTCGGTTTTGATAGCTTTGCTTCAGAAATGGCAAGGCTGAAGAATGAGAAGCATTTCGATTACCTTGTAACTGTTGTCGGCGAAGACTTTGGTACAGAGGAAGGTCTTGGATGTATCTATATTCTTGAGAATACAAATACGCACGAGCGTTGTTCTGTAAAGCAGCTTGCAAAGAAGGTAGGAGAGGAGTATGTTATTCCTTCTATCTACAATATTTGGGCTGATGCTGACTTGTTAGAGCGCGAGGTCTATGACTTCTATGGTGTTAAGTTCCTCGGTCACCCTGACATGCGTCGTCTCTACTTGAGAAATGACTTCCAGGGTTATCCACTCCGTAAGGACTATGACATGGATCCTGAAAAGAACATGTACACTACGGAGGATGATGTAGAACTCGACACAACTACAGAATGGAATCTTAATAAGAATGGTGAACTCGTTGGTACACAGCGTCCGTTGTTTACTGATGATAACTTTGTTGTGAATATTGGTCCTCAGCACCCATCTACTCACGGTGTGCTTCGTTTGCAGACAGTGTTGGATGGTGAGACTGTAACCAAGATTTACCCACACTTGGGTTATATCCATCGTGGTATTGAGAAACTTTGTGAGCAGTTCACATATCCTCAGACATTGGCATTAACTGACCGTATGAACTATCTGTCAGCTATGATGCATCGTCATGCGCTTGTTGGTGTTATCGAGGAAGGTATGGGCATTGAATTGTCAGACCGTATCCTCTACATCCGTACAATTATGGATGAGTTGCAGCGTATTGATAATCACCTTCTTTATACATCTTGTTGTGCTCAGGACTTGGGTGCTCTCACTGCTTTCCTTTATGGTATGCGTGACCGTGAGCATGTGCTGAACGTAATGGAAGAGACAACAGGTGGACGTCTGATCCAGAACTATTATAGAATAGGTGGTTTGCAGGCTGATATTGACCCAAACTTTGTTTCAAATGTCAAAGAACTCTGCAAGTACCTTCGTCCAATGGTTCAGGAGTATCTTGATGTCTTTGGTGATAATGTTATTACTCATGAGCGTTTCCGTAATGTTGGCGTTATGGATGAGCAGAATTGCATCAGCTATGGTGTGACTGGTCCTGCTGGTCGTGCAAGCGGTTGGAAGAACGATGTTCGTAAGAACCATCCATATGCAATGTATGACAAGGTAGACTTTGAACAGATTACCTTGACACACGGCGATTCTATGGATCGTTATTATTGTCACATTCAGGAGATTTATCAGAGTCTTAATATCATTGAGCAACTGATTGATAATATCCCTGAGGGTGAGTTCTATATTAAGCAGAAACCAATCATCAAAGTTCCTGAAGGACAGTGGTACTTCTCTGTTGAGGGTGCAAGTGGTGAGTTTGGTGCTTATTTGGATTCACGTGGTGACAAGACTGCATATCGTTTGAAGTTCCGTCCTATGGGTTTGACACTTGTTGGTGCTATGGATAAGATGTTGCGTGGTCAGAAGATTGCCGACTTGGTGACTACTGGTGCTGCGCTTGACTTCGTTATTCCAGATATTGACCGCTAACAAGGTTATCATTAAAGTAATCAATTAAGAATTAAAATCATACTATGTTCGATTTTAGAATAGTAACAACATGGTTCGATGAGTTACTTCGCGTCACTTGTGGCTTGAGTAACTTCTGGACCGTTCTGATTGAGTGCGTTGCGGTGGGACTGGCAATACTTCTTGCTTATGCTCTGCTTGCAATAGTACTTATCTTTATGGAACGTAAGGTCTGCGCCTACTTCCAGTGCCGTATTGGTCCTGTCAGAGTAGGATGGTGGGGTACCTTACAGATCTTTGCTGACGTGTTGAAGATGTTGATTAAGGAAATCTTTGCTGTTGATAAGGCAGATAAACTGCTTTATTATTTGGCTCCTTTCTTGGTAATTATAGCATCTGTCGGTACATTCTCTTTCCTTCCTTGGAACAAGGGTGCTCATATCCTGGATTTCAATGTAGGTATCTTCCTCGTAACAGCCATCAGCTCTATTGGTGTTATTGGTGTGTTTATTGCGGGATGGGGTAGTAACAACAAGTATTCTGTTCTTTCTGCTATGCGTGGTGCGGTACAGATGATTTCGTACGAGTTGTCATTAGGTATTTGTTTGATTTCAGCTGTTATTCTGACTGGTACTATGCAGATCTCAGGTATTGTTGAAGCACAGACAGGTCCTTTGCAGTGGTTGATTGTACAGGGACATATCCCTGCAACCTTAGCATTCCTCGTATTCTGTGTTGCTGGTAATGCAGAGGCTAACCGTGGTCCATTTGACTTGGCAGAAGCTGAGAGTGAGTTGACTGCAGGTTACCATACAGAGTATAGTGGTATGGGATTTGGTTTTTACTACTTGGCAGAATACCTTAATCTTTTTGTTGTAGCAGGTCTTGCAACCACTGTATTCTTAGGCGGTTGGGCTCCTTTGAACATTGGAATAGAAGGTTTTGACGCTGTTATGAATTATATTCCAGGTCTTGTTTGGTTCCTTGGTAAGACATTCGCAGTAGTATTTTTGCTGATGTGGATTAAGTGGACATTTCCACGTCTCCGTATCGATCAGATTCTGAAATTAGAGTGGAAGTATCTTATGCCGCTCTCACTGGTTATTCTTGTATTGATGACGGTGTGTGTAGCATTTGGTTGGACATTCACTAAGTAAAGGTTAAAGAGAATGGAAGATAAAAAACAATCATATTTTGGTGAAGTCGGGAGTGCACTCAAGACACTTGCTACAGGTATGAAGGTGACAATGAAGGAGTACTTCACACCAAAGTCTACCGAGCAGTATCCTGAGAACCGCAAGACAACCCTTC
>CAUVDL010000032.1:0-29043 GCA_963550695.1 uncultured Prevotella sp.
GTTACGTGCCAGACTATGTCCTCAATAATGAGGAATTGTCTCGCATGGTTGATACTAATGATGAGTGGATTACCACTCGTACAGGTATAAAGGAACGTCGAATCCTCACCGAAGAAGGACTCGGTACATCCTATATGGCCCGTAAGGCTGCAAAGCTCCTGATGACAAAGACAGGTGCTGATCCAGACAGTATTGATGCTGTTGTTGTTGCTACAACGACTCCTGACTATCCGCATCCTTCAACAGCTTCTATCGTATTAGGAAAGCTGGGATTGAAGAATGCCTTCGCATTTGACTTAGCTGCTGCATGTTGTGGCTTCATGTATGCACTCGATGTTGCCTGCAATATGATCCAAAGTGGTCGTCATAAGCGTATCATTGTTATCGGTGCTGATAAGATGTCAGCTATTACTGATTATCGTGATCGTGCAACTTGTCCACTTTTCGGTGATGGTGCAGGTGCTGTGATGTTAGAAGGTACAACCGAAGAAGGCGTTGGTATGATTGATTCTTATCATCGCACAGACGGTAAGGGACTTCCATTCCTCCATATTAAGGCTGGTGGTTCTGTATGTCCTTCTTCAAGTTTTACAATTGATCATCGTTTGCATTACACTTACCAAGAGGGACGCACCGTCTTCCGTTATGCTGTTACAGCAATGGGTGAAGATTGTGCAACACTTTTGGAGCGCAATGGCTTAACACAAGATGATGTTGATTATGTAGTTTGTCATCAGGCAAACCTTCGTATCATCGAGGCTGTTGCAAAACGCATTGGAGTTCCAATGGAGAAGGTATTGGTTAATATTCAGCGTTATGGTAATACCAGTGCTGCTTGTATGCCACTTGTTCTTTGGGATTTTGAGTCACAGCTAAAGAAGGGTGATAATATTATTTTCACTGCCTTTGGTGCAGGTTTCGTTAGTGGCGCATCTTACTTTAAGTGGGCTTATGACGGTGACACTGCTGCGGTTAAGAAATAAAGACTTTAAGTCATCATATAAAAAAGCGCATCTTTCTTTTCTTATAAGATAGGTGCGTTTTTTCGTTAAAGGGATTTGGAGAGTGGAATGGTAGGACTTTTCGACCTCTCCTTTCTCCTATTATAATTACAACAGAACCTTTCAAACATTCCTCCCAATGGAAGGAAATAGTGGGTGAATAGATTATATGCATAAAGCTGGATTTGTAAATATCGTTGGTAATCCGAATGTAGGAAAGAGTACGCTGATGAATCAACTTGTCGGTGAGAAGCTCAGTATTGCCACGTTTAAGGCACAGACAACGCGCCATCGTATTATGGGAATTGTCAATACTGAGGATACCCAGATAGTATTTTCAGACACACCGGGTGTGCTGAAGCCAAACTATAAGATGCAGGAGATGATGCTTCAATTCTCTGAATCGGCTTTGGCAGATGCGGATATCTTACTGTATGTAACAGATGTTGTTGAAGACCCTGAGAAGAATATGGACTTCTTGGAGAAGGTAGCTAAGATGTCAATTCCTGTCATTCTTCTTATTAATAAGATTGATGAGAGCGACCAGAAGACACTTGGTAATCTTGTAACAAAGTGGCATGGACTGTTACCTAATGCAGAAATACTCCCTATTTCGGCTAAAAATAAGTTTGGAGTAGACATTCTTTTGAAGCGTGTTCACGAACTGTTACCAGAGAGTCCAGCTTTCTTTGATAAGGACCAGTTGACAGATAAGCCAGCTAAGTTCTTCGTATCAGAGATTATTCGTGAGAAGATTCTGCGCTATTATGATAAGGAAATCCCTTATTCTGTTGAGGTTGTTGTTGAACGTTTCAAGGAAGATGATCGTCAGATTCACATCAGTGCTATCATTTATGTGGAACGCAGCAGCCAGAAGGGAATTATTATTGGTCATCAGGGTATGGCACTTAAGAAGGTATCTACCGAGGCACGTAAGAGTCTTGAACGGTTCTTTGATAAGAAGATATTCCTTGAAACTTTCGTGAAAGTTGATAAGGACTGGCGCAATTCACAGAAGGAATTGAAACACTTCGGGTATAGTCCAGAGTAAAGGGGGGACCTCCCCCAGCCCCTCCAAAGGAGGGGAGAGCCTAATGGGATAGGCTGGGGAGAAATTTTATTAGTCTTATTGGGTTTATTGGGCTAATATGGCTCATTGGGCAAATAAGGCTTATGGATTTCCATGATAATAAGAAAACAAATCGCCCTGACTGCTTAGTAGGGCACACTCTCGCACAATGCGAGGGCTGGGGAATGGTCATCCTCGGCAAATATTCATCGGATGCCTGACCACATCCGGCGCCTTTTCATAATTGATTAAACAGTCTTAGTGCTGAATTATGAGGAGGGAAAAGACCAATATAAATGGCAAATTTAGTAGCTATTGTGGGACGCCCAAACGTAGGTAAGTCCACACTTTTCAATCGATTAACTCAGACACGTCATGCAATTGTGAGCGATACTGCTGGTACAACACGCGACCGTCAGTATGGTAAGTGTCAGTGGAGCGGACGCGAATTCTCTATTGTTGACACTGGTGGATGGGTTGTTAAATCAGACGATATTTTTGAAGATGCAATCCGCAAGCAGGTGCTTATGGCAACGGAAGAGGCCGACCTCGTACTCTTTGTTGTTGATACTGAAACGGGTATTACCGACTGGGATGAGGATGTGGCATTGATTCTTCGTCGCACTAAGCTTCCTGTACTCCTTGTTGCAAATAAGGTTGACAACAGTGGAGAGTATTATCAGGCAGCAGAGTTCTATAAACTCGGTTTGGGAGAGCCTATCTGTATTAGTGCTGCTACTGGTGGTGGAACAGGTGATTTGCTTGATATTCTGCTTGAGAACTTGAAGGATGTGCCAGAGGAAGTAGTTGATCAGGATATCCCTCGTTTTGCTGTCGTAGGTCGTCCTAATGCTGGTAAGTCAAGTATTATCAATGCCTTCATTGGTGAGGACCGTAATATTGTTACCGAGATTGCTGGTACAACGCGCGATAGTATCTATACTCGCTATACGAAGTTTGGCTTTGATTTTTATCTTGTTGATACAGCTGGTATTCGTCGTAAGAACAAGGTGAGTGAAGACTTGGAGTTCTATAGCGTTATGCGTTCAATCCGAAGTATTGAGAACTCTGATGTTTGTATTCTTATGTTGGATGCAACACGTGGTATCGAGTCGCAGGATATGAATATCTTCCAGCTCATACAGCGTAACAATAAGAGTCTTGTTGTGGTTGTTAACAAGTGGGATTTGGTTGAAGACAAGAACCAAAAGGTTATTGATACCTTTGAGAATGCTATTCGTAAGCGTATGGCTCCGTTCGTTGATTTCCCAATCATCTTCGCTTCAGCACTGACAAAGCAGCGTATCTTTAAGGTTTTGGAAACGGCGAAAGAGGTATATCAGAACCGCACAATGCATATCGGTACAACGAAGTTGAACGAAGTGATGCTCCCTATTATTGAGGCAACGCCACCACAGTCAGTGAAGGGTAAGTACATTAAGATTAAGTATTGCTCACAGCTTCCAAATACACAGATTCCTTCTTTCGTGTTCTATGCGAACCTACCACAGTATATTAAGGAGCAGTATCGTCGCTTCTTGGAGAACAAGATACGTGAGAACTGGAACCTGCATGGCTGTCCAATCAATATATTCATTCGTCAGAAGTAGTCGTAGGAGGTATGCCTATGAAGCGAGTAATATTTTCCCTTCTTTTTGCTTTGCCATTTTTATTGATGGCTTGCAGTAAGAAAAAGGAGGTAGACCAAGGAGAGTTGGCTGGTCGTGCAGCCAAACTCTACTACGAACAACTGTTGAAAGGTCAGTATGAAGCCTTTTTAGGAGGTGAGAATCGTTCAGAGAAGTTGCCTGATAGTTATCGGAAACAACTCTTAGCAAACCTCCGTCAGTTTGTTGAACAGCAGAAGAAAGAGCATGAAGGGATTGATTCTGTATCTTTGGCCTCATCTGTTTTCTCTGAAAAGGATAGTACAGCCAGTGCTTTTCTGCTGTTTCATTATGGCGATCAGACGACCGAGCAGGTTGTTGTATCAATGTTAAAGAAGCATGGGGTTTGGATGATGAGATAAGATATCATTACGTATTATCTCCCTTTTTATCCTCTTCAAGCGTTGTGTTGATGCTCCGCACGTGTGGTGCTGATGCTTAGCACATGTGGTGCTAAGTACTGATGACATTACAATATGCCCTTGAAAAAAGTCCTCCCGCTTATTAGTTTTGCCCTAAAATGGGATAAAACCAATAAGCGGGAGGACTTTTCTATTAAGTAAGATAGTGTTGGAGAAGTGCTATCAAAGCTTTTTTGTCACAACTTACAGTGAGCGATAGCCTATTTACAGCGTCCCCTTATTTTCTATATCCTTCACCTTCTTAAAGAGATCAGAAGCAAAGACGAGGTCGTTAAGCTTCTGGTTCTGTGATGTAATGACGGTCTCTTTGTCGCCTTGCCATTCTTTTCTACCATCTGCAATGAAGACGATATTCTCACCAATACCCAACACAGAGTTCATATCATGGGTGTTGATGATGGTAGTCATGTTGAACTCTCGCGTGATACTCGTCAAAAGTTCGTCTATGACCAGTGATGTCTTAGGATCAAGACCAGAGTTTGGCTCATCGCAGAAAAGATATTTTGGGTTCATAACAATGGCGCGGGCAATAGCTACACGCTTCTGCATACCACCCGAAATCTCACCAGGAAACTTCTGTTCAGCTCCTGTCAGGTTCACACGGTCAAGACATTCCATGGCTCTTTTGTCACGTTCCTGTGCGGTCATGTCCGAGAACATATCCAATGGGAAACGAACATTCTCCAGTACAGTGAGCGAGTCGAAGAGCGCAGCACCTTGGAAAATCATACCCATCTCACGACGCATGAGAATCTTGTCTTTCTTTGTCATGTTGACAAAGTTACGTCCGTCATAAAGTACTTCACCCTTAGTTGGGTCGAGGAGTCCTGTGAGCGAACGCATGAGAACGGTCTTACCAGCACCACTCTGTCCGATGATGAGGTTTGTTTTTCCGTCTTCAAAAACGATGTTTATATCTTTCAGCACTTCCTTGTCGCCGAATGATTTGAATAGATGTTTTACTTCAATCATAGAGCCTCCCCCGACCCCTCCGAAGGGAGGGGAGCCCAATCTGCTTACTTGTGGGGGAAGATGGGCTTATTAATTAGTTAGTATAAACTTTCAAGAGTTGATTTATTTTCTCTCATCTCCCCTCCTTTGGAGGGGTTGGGGGAGGTTTAACTCAACATCTGTGTGAGGAAAACGTCACTGAAGAGAATCAGTACGCTTGAACAGACTACTGCGTCAGTAGATGCCTTGCCGACCTCAACACTTCCGCCCTTCACCGTGTAGCCCATGTAAGATGATACACTTGAAATGATAAAGGCAAAGAAGAATCCCTTGATGATACTCATCCACATAAACCACGGATTGAAATCATGTTGCAAACCAGCAGTTAAATCTACTGGTGTGATGATATGTGCAAGGTAGGCTGTGGCGTATGCTCCAATGATACCTGTTGCTGCAGAGAAGATAACAAGGAATGGCATGATTGTGATGAGTCCCATAATCTTTGGTAGGATGAGGTAGCTGGCAGAGTTGATACCCATAATCTCTAAGGCATCTATCTGCTGTGTCACACGCATGGTTCCTAACTCTGAAGCAATGTTTGACCCCACCTTACCCGATAGAATCAGACACATGATACTGCTGGAGAACTCCAAAAGCATAATTTCTCTTGTCACATAACCTGATACCCAATGTGGCATCCAAGGGCTTTGCACGTTAAGTTTAATCTGTATACATATAACTGCTCCAATGAAGAAAGAGATGAGTAATACGATACCAATTGAGTCAACACCCAACTGGGACATCTCTTTAACATATCGTTTTAGGAACATTCTCATTCGTTCCGGACGACTGAATGATCGTCCCATTAATATAAGATAATTACCGAATGTGGTCAGCCATTTGAATAAAAGCATGCTCTTTCTATTTGATGTTGAAAGTGCAAATTTAACCAAAATATTACAGAAAGCGGAAAGAAACACATTAATTAATAAAATCTTTCTCATTCTCTGCTATGGTGAATGGTCTGTTATGGACGATAGATTGCTGATTTTTTGATGTCTACAGCTTATCTTTTTGTTTTAGAAAGAGGTGTTATTCTGCAAGTGTCAGGCTGGTTATTTCTTGCAAAAATAAAAGATATCGGACGGTTGTAAGCGAATATAATATAAATCTTTAATGTTTGTTGTTGATTTGATAGCTTTTTGTTTGTGTAAGTTTCAGGATTTTATTAATATTGCAGTTAAATCACTTAATGTGTAATATTATGATGACATTCTGCAGTCCGGAGGAAAGCTGGAGAATCTGGAGTCGTTTGTTAACATTCAATATATAATTTAAATAACTTCTTTCCCTGTACAAGGGGAGTCTAACTTACAAAAGCGTATGATGAAAAAACTACTCGTTTCGGCTTTGTTTCTAAGCTATGTGACAATGGTATCAGCTCAGACCATCCCTGATGAGCGTGTTGTTTTAAGTATTGCACCGAATGCCACTGACGTCTCTTTTGCCGTCCGTACGGATGCCAATGCTCCTCTGGTCTGCAATTTTGGAGCAAATGAGGCTGTCAAGACTTACACGGCGGCTACAGATGGCAACCTGACGATGGTCGAATACACCTTTGTGCATCCCTCAACAAGTGAGAGAACCATAGAGGTAGCGGCTGACAAGCTGGTGACTTTGCGTATCGTGCAGAAGAAGCAGGTCAATGGTGTGTTGGAGGTAAAGTCTGATGCACTGAAGAATCTGAATGTTGATTACGTGGACTTGCTGAAGCATAACAAGGTAGACGTGGCGCAGTGTCCTAACCTGGAAGTGCTCACTCTGACCTTTACTGGCGTAGAGGAGATAGTCTTGCCAAAGAGTGATATGATGAAGTCTGTGCAGGCTTCGCCTACACTTCTGGGACTGGGATCACTGAAGAAGGTGAACAACTGGGACGCACCGAACCTGTCACAGATTGGTTTCGTGGGTGCCTCAATTGACACGTTGGACGTGAGAAATAACACGCGCCTGACCTCGCTTGTGTGCTCCTTGCCTGCAAAGAACAAGGGACTCCGTGGTATTAAGGGTGCTAAGATGCTTAAGGAACTGACGATGCTTGACGTCCGTGGCAATGCACTTGCCTTTGATCAGATACCCGATCGTTACGTTGTAGATGCACCGCTGGAGGATTTCAGATATTCATCACAGGGGTCTTATCTTGTTTCAAAGACTAAGGTCAAGGGGTTGACGGTCGATTTGTCCGACCTCTACCTTGCTCGCGGTATCTCTACGGCACGTGAGAAGACGGAGTTTGTCTGGAAATATAAGGCGAATGAAACAGCTTCTTACCAGCCTGTTCCTGCTAGTATGATGACAAGTGAGTCAGGCAAGTTTACTTTTGATGCCAGTCTTTCAGAGGACAATGTCGTGCGTGTCTACTGTACGATGAGGAACAGTGGCTATCCAGGCATTGGTGTGAAAGGCAAGAACACTATCAGCACTTATATGATTAAGCTGGAAAAGAATCCTACTGGTATTTCAACGGTGAAGGACAATACATCTATATTCGGTGTTTCTGTTACAGAGACAGGCTGCCGCATTGATGCATCTACACCTCAGAGGGTAACGGTCTACAGCCTTGACGGCAAGACGGTCTGGACGGGTCAGGTTCCTACTACGGTAGAGCTGGAGCGTGGTATGTATGTTGTACGTTCAGAATCAGGTGATTATGTGAAAGTGAAGCGATAAGCTGACGACTACAATTGCCTCTTAGATAAATACAGACAGCAGGATGGGGGCATCCTGCTGTTTTCGTTTAATGATATTTTCGTGTCTTTGTAGAGTATTTAGCCTCTTACTGACAGCTATCTGCTTTTTATTTCGTAAATTTGCAGCGATAGTGGAAATGAAAACAGGCGAGGACAGAAGAGAATGTCAGGGCCTTTTCTTCTTCTATGTGGTTTCTGTAAAGATTATCATTATGACAGAATTGGAAAAAGAGAAAGATAACGCAGAGTTAGATAATATTGTTGTGTGCCCAGAAGGCGAGGGAAGTATTCTTCGTACAGAGAAGCTGGTGAAGCGATATGGAAAGCGTACTGTTGCCAATGGTGTGAGCATCAATGTGAAGCAGGGTGAGATTGTGGGTTTGCTCGGACCAAATGGTGCGGGAAAGACCACATCGTTCTATATGACAACGGGATTGGTTGTTCCAAATGAAGGTCATGTATATATTGATGATCAGGAGATTACCAACTTCCCTGTTTATAAGCGTGCTCGTGCTGGTATTGGTTATCTCCCACAGGAGGCAAGTGTCTTCCGAAAGATGAGTGTGGAAGATAACATTATGAGTGTCTTGGAGATGACAAAGCTATCAAAGCAGGAACGTATCGACAAGATGGAGAGCCTGATTCGCGAATTCCGATTGGAAAAGGTGCGTAAGAACCTCGGTGACCGTCTTTCTGGTGGTGAGCGTCGTCGTTGTGAGATTGCTCGTTGTTTGGCTATCGACCCAAAGTTTATCATGCTTGATGAGCCTTTTGCAGGTGTCGACCCTATCGCTGTTGAGGATATTCAGCACATTGTTTGGCGATTGAAGTTCCGTAATATCGGTATTCTTATCACCGACCACAACGTACACGAGACACTGAATATTACCGATCGCGCCTATCTTCTTTTTGAGGGACGCATCCTGTTTAAGGGTACTCCAGAGGAATTGGCAGCCAATAAGATAGTGAAGGAGAAATATCTCGGTACAGACTTCGTTCTTCAGAAGAAAGACTTCCAGTTGCTTGACCAGCGTAAACGTGCACAGGAAGAGGCGAATGGTTTATAAGAGGAATATATCCTCTCTTTTAGATAGGCTATATTAGCCGTCAGAAAGGCGTAAAGATAAAGCATTCTTTGCGCCTTTGTTTATGCAAGCGTAAGTAAGTTGAGAATTATTTTCATGAAGAAAAATATTTTTTTTCATGAAAAGAAATATTTTTCTTCACGACCATAAATATTTTTTTTCATGAAAATAATTCGAGAACAAAGCCTTTTCTTGTATAAAAGAAAGTTGAAAATAAAAAGCTGCATACAGTAAAACTCAATATAAGAGTTGGTTGTAAGCAGCTTTGTTGGTTAAAAAATAAAACCAATTATAGCCTTCTGTAGCCAATTATCTTGGTTAAAAAAACAAATTTCCACTTATATATTATAAGGTTATGCGATTTTTTAAGTATCTTTGCACTTCAAAGTCTATAAGGGGTAATTGCGCTCTCTTGTGAACTTGTACTTTTGATAAATAATAATAAACATAAATATATAACATCAAAGATGAAAATTTCATTTGAGAATCCCGACAAAGTGAATGGCTTGATGACCATCACCGTTGAGGAAGCTGATTACAAGGATGAGGTAGAGAAAACTCTCAAAGATTATCGCAAGCGTGCCAACGTTCCTGGTTTCCGTCAGGGTCAGGTGCCTATGGGTCTGATTAAGCGTCAGTATGGTTCACAGGTAAAGATGGATGCTATCAATAAGATTCTTGGTGAGAACCTCCAGAAATATATTGCTGATAACAAGATTCAGATGTTGGGTCAGCCAATGGGTTCTGAGTCTCAGGAGGCAGTAGACTTGGAGAAACCAGCTCCTTACGAGTTCAAGTTTGATATTGCTATTGCTCCAGAGTTCAAGATTGAGTTGAATGGCAAAAACAAGATAGACTACTACGAGATTGCTGTTGATGACAAGTTGATCGATCAGCAGGTTGAGATGTTCCAGAGTCGTTCTGGTCACTACGACAAGGCTGAGGTGTTCGATCCAGAGCAGCGTGATATGTTGAAGGGTGACCTCCGTGAGTTGGATGAGAATGGAAATACACTCGAGGGTGGTATCACCGTTGAGGGTGCATCATTGATGCCACAGTACATCAAGGTTGAGGATCAGAAGAAACTCTTCGATGGTGCTAAGCTTGGTGACATCATTACCTTTAACCCAACAGCAGCTTATCCTGATAATGATATCGAGGTTTCTTCACTCTTGAAGATTAAGAAGGAGGAGGTTGCTGAGCACAAGGGTAACTTCTCTTATCAGATTACAGAGATTTCACGCTTCGTTAAGGCTGAGAATAATGCAGAACTTTGGAAGAGTGTTTATGGTGAGGATGCTGATATCAAGGATGAAGCAGCTTTCCGTAAGGCAATTGCTGATGGCTTGACAGAGCAGTTGAAGGGTGATTCTAACTACAAGTTCATTCAGGACCTCCGCGCTTACTGCGAGAAGAAGGTTGGCGAACTGACTTTCCCAGACGCTATTTTGAAGCGTATTATGTTGGCAAACAACCAGGATAAGGGTGAGGAGTTCGTAGAAAAGAACTACGCACAGAGCATCAAAGAGTTGACATGGCACCTGATTAAGGAGCAGTTGGCTAAGGATCACAACATCAAGGTTGATGATAATGATGTTCGCGAGAGCGCTCGTCAGATGGCACGTGCACAGTTTGCTCAGTATGGTATGACTAACGTACCAGAGGATTACTTGAATGGTTATGCTGATGAGATGCTGAAGAAGCGTGAGAATGTAGATTCATTCGTTGAGGCAGCTCTCGATCGTAAGCTTGCTGAGGCTATCAAGGAGGTTGTTAAATTGAACGTAAAGACAGTAAGTCTTGAGGAATTCAACAAACTTGTAAGCGAGTAATATTTTTAGAAAAATCTTCCTTTATATATAGAGGTTATCGATTTTTTTGCTTATCTTTGCTTTAGATATGCAGGCGAATGTCGCTCTGAGTGGCATGGTGTTTGTATAGATGACAATGATAAGGGAGGTCGATAACCTCTATTTTTGTCATATATAAATTATAAGAAAGGAAAACAATGAACGATTTTAGAAGGTATGCTACAGGGCATCTTGGGATGAATGGTATGGTGCTTGATGATGTGATGAGAGCACAGGCACAGTATCTTAACCCATATATCCTTGAGGAGCGTCAGCTGAATGTGACTCAGATGGATGTCTTCTCACGTTTGATGATGGAAAGAATCATCTTCCTCGGTACTCAGGTGGATGACTATTCAGCCAATACAATTCAGGCACAGCTACTTTACTTGGACTCTGTTGACCCAGGTAAGGATATATCAATTTATATTAACTCTCCTGGTGGAAGTGTTACTGCGGGCTTAGGTATCTATGATACTATGCAGTTTATCTCCAGTGACGTTGCTACACTCTGTACAGGTATGGCTGCATCTATGGCTGCTGTATTGCTCGTTGCAGGTAAGGAGGGTAAGCGTTCTGCCTTGAAGCATAGTCGTGTGATGATTCATCAGCCATTAGGTGGTGTGCAAGGTCAGGCGTCTGATATTGAGATTGAGGCGCGCGAGATTCAGAAGTTCAAGAAAGAACTCTATAATATCATCAGCGAACATTCTCATCAACCATTCGAAAAGGTTTGGAACGACAGTGATCGTAACTACTGGATGACTTCAGAAGAAGCTAAGGAGTACGGTATGATTGATGAGGTTTTGATGAGAAAACCAGTAAATAACGCTTCGGAAGAAGTAAAGTAAAGGATAATAATGCCCCAAAAGAAATGTAGTTTTTGTGGTCGGGGTGAGAAGGAAGTAAAACTCCTTATCACAGGCTTGAACGGCTATATCTGTGAGGAATGTGCACAGCAGGCTTATAATATCGTCATGCAGACAGGTGCATTGGCACAGGATAAGAGTGGCGATGGTGAGGCTTTCAAACTCAAGAAGGTTCCTAAACCAAAGGAAATTAAGCAGTATCTTGATGAATATATCATTGGTCAGGATGAGGCAAAACGCTATCTTGCTGTGGCTGTTTATAACCATTATAAGCGTTTACAACAGCCAAAGGACGATGATGGTGTAGAGATAGAGAAGAGCAATATCATCATGGTTGGCTCTACGGGTACGGGTAAGACATTGCTTGCTCGCACCATAGCTAAACTCCTTGATGTGCCTTTCACGATTGTTGATGCAACCGTATTCACGGAAGCAGGATACGTAGGTGAGGACGTTGAGAGTATTCTCTCACGTCTTTTGCAGGTTGCTAATTATGACGTACCAGCGGCTGAGCGTGGCATAGTCTTCATCGATGAGATTGATAAGATTGCGCGTAAGAGCGATAATCCAAGTATCACCCGTGACGTAAGCGGTGAGGGTGTACAGCAGGGCTTGCTGAAGCTCTTGGAGGGAACAATGGTTAACGTACCGCCAAAGGGTGGTCGTAAGCATCCTGATCAGGATTACATTCACGTTGATACTCGCAACATCCTTTTCATTTGTGGTGGTGCATTCGATGGTATTGAGCGTAAGATAGCACAGCGAATGAATACGCACACGGTTGGTTACAACTCTGTGCAGAACGTTGCGAAGATAGATAAGAACGACTTGATGAAGTATGTTCTTCCTCAAGACTTGAAGTCATTTGGTCTTATTCCTGAGATTATTGGGCGTTTACCAGTGCTTACCTATCTTAATCCGCTCGACCGTGAGGCATTACGTAAGATTCTTGTTGAACCAAAGAACTCTATCGTGAAGCAGTATGTTAAGTTGTTTAAGATGGATGGGATTGAGCTAACTTTTACCGAAGCAGCACTTGATTACATCGTAGACAAGGGTGTAGAGTATAAGCTTGGAGCTCGTGGATTGCGTTCAATCGTTGAGGCTGTGATGATGGATGCTATGTTCGACGTACCATCACGACGTATAAAGTCATTTGAGGTGACGGAAGAATACGTTCGTCAACAACTTGATAAGGCTCATATTCAGAAATCGAATACAGTCTCATAAAACCTATATATGCGGCCTACTGATGTGAAGATAGTTTCGCATCAGTAGGCTGTGTTATTTCTACAGAACCGTAAAGGATTGGAATATACCCAGCTATTAACATGACACAAGAAGTCAATCTTACCGAAAAACTAAAACATTACTTTGGCTTTGACAAGTTCAAAGGCGACCAAGAGGCTATTATCCGTAATCTTCTTGACGGACATGATACTTTCGTACTGATGCCAACGGGGGGTGGGAAGAGTCTTTGCTATCAGCTTCCTTCATTGATTATGGAGGGAACGGCGATTGTCGTTTCTCCGCTTATTGCATTGATGAAGAACCAAGTGGATGTCATCAATGGCATCAGTGAGGAGGATGGTGTAGCACATTATCTCAACTCTTCCTTGAAAAAAGCTGAAATCGATCAAGTACGTGCAGACATCGTTTCTGGTCGTACAAAACTGCTCTATGTTGCTCCAGAGTCCTTGAATAAGGAAGAGAATATGGAGTTCTTGAAGTCAGTCAAGATTAGTTTCTACGCCATTGATGAGGCACATTGTATCTCAGAATGGGGACATGATTTCCGACCAGAGTATCGTAAGATTCGTTGTGCTATCGAAACGATTGGCACTGCTCCTGTCATTGCACTCACAGCAACGGCTACTGATAAGGTGCGTACAGATATTGTACGTAGCTTAGGCATTGAGGATTGTGCCGAGTTCAAAAGCTCTTTCAATCGTCCTAATCTTTATTATGAGGTACGTCCGAAGAAGAGTGATGACGATACGAATAAGCAGATTATCAAGTTTATCAAACAGCATACTGGTAAGAGCGGTATTATCTATTGTCTTTCGCGTAAGAAGGTGGAGGAGTTGGCGGCTATCTTGCAAGCTAATGATATCAAGGCTGCTCCTTATCATGCAGGACTTGATTCTGAGACACGCTCTAAGACGCAGGACGACTTCCTTATGGAAGAGTTAGATATCATTGTGGCAACGATAGCCTTCGGTATGGGTATTGACAAACCAGACGTACGCTTTGTCATCCACTATGATATCCCGAAGAGTCTTGAAGGCTATTATCAGGAAACAGGACGAGCAGGACGTGATGGTGAGGAAGGTATCTGTGTTGTGTTCTATTCTAAGAAAGACCTTAATAAACTGGAGAAGTTTATGGAGGGAAAGCCTGTTGCAGAACAAGATATCGGGCGTCAGTTGTTGCAAGAGACAGAAGCTTATGCAGAATCATCTGTCTGCCGTCGGAAGATGTTGTTACATTACTTTGGTGAGGACTATCCAAAGTGTAACTGTGCTATGTGTGACAATTGTCTGCATCCAAAGACGAAGATAGAGGCACAGAAGCAACTCCTTATTATTCTCCAAGCAGTGAAAACGTTGAAGGAAAATTTCCGTCAGGAGTATGTTATCGATTTTGTACGTGGCAGAGCTACCGACGATCAGAAAGATCATAAGCACGATGAGTTAGACGATTTTGGTGAGGGTGAGGATGAGAATCCAAAGATTTGGAATCCAGTCGTGCGTCAGGCACTCTTAGCAGGTTATCTTAAGAAAGATGTAGAGAACTACGGTTTGCTTAAGTTGACCGCTGCTGGTAAACGTTTCTTAAAGTCGCCAGAGTCGTTTATGATAGTCATGGATACCGAATTTAAGGAGGAGGACGAGGAAGATGAGCCAATGATGGGTACAGCGGTCCTTGATCCAGAACTCTTCTCCATGCTAAAGAACCTTCGTAAGAAGATTGCGCATAAGTTAGAGATTCCCCCTTATGTTATCTTCCAAGATGTTTCTTTGGAGCAGATGGCAATGATGTATCCTATCAATGAACAAGAATTACAGAATATTCAAGGCGTTGGTGCTGGTAAAGCGAAGCGTTATGGAAAGGAGTTCTGTGAGTTGATAAAGCAACATTGCGAAGAAAATAACATTGAGCGGCCAGAAGAACTACGCGTTAGAACTGTTGCAAAAAAGTCTATGCAGAAGGTAAAGATAATTCAGAGTATCGATCGAAAGTTACCGCTTGATGATATTGCCACAGCAGAGGGACTTGATTTTGATGACCTACTGACAAAGATAGAGGAGATTGTTTATAGTGGAACAAAACTCAATATAGACTACTTCCTTGAGGATGTGTATGATGAGGACCAGATAGATGATATCTATGACTACTTTATGGATAGCGAGACAGATAGTCTCGATGTCGCAATGGAAGAATTAGATAGCGACTATAGCGAAGAGGAAATTCGTCTTGTGCGTATCAAGTTCTTGTCAGAGATGGCTAACTAATACAATACATCATTATTAATGGGTGTATAGTTCTTTATCTGTAGGGATACACGGTTTGTGTATCCCTACAGCATATAACAGAAAATCTTTTAACCTATAATCTGAATACAAACCTCTGAGTCTTAATCTATTTATTGTTAACCGTAACTCCTTTGTAAATCTTAATAATGTAATTAATTCGTTCCATTTATTTGGATATATGTAATTTATTTGTTACCTTTGCTTATGGATAAAGTTGTAAGAGAAGTCATCTACTCATCAGAGTATGAAGCCTATTATGCAGGCTTAGATTCAAAAACTAAAGAGAAATACGATTATGTGGAGCATATTATCAAGACACAAGATGTCGTAAAGAAGAATTATGTGAAGCATTTAGAGAATACAGACCTTTATGAGGCACGTATTTCCTTGGGTAGTAATGAGTATCGCACAATTCTGTTTGCGGTGAATGCTCCCAGTTTTATGCAAGCAACAAAGATCTTGTATCTTAATTCTTTTTTGAAGAAAGATACGAAACAATATAAACGTGAGATAAGCAAGGCTTATAGATTGTTGGAAAATTATATGGAGGAATAAGTTATGATAAAGTTAGATGAAAATAAGTTAGCAAAGTTACGCACCTCATCTGAACGCTTAACAGAGAAATATGGGGAGCTTGGATCACCTGAACGGGAAGAGTTTGAAGCGCGTGCTAAGGCTTACTATTATGCAGAACTGCTTAAGGAACAGCGCAAGCAGCAGAAGATGACCCAGCAACAGTTGGCTGATAAGATAGGTAAGAAGCGAGAGTATATCTCAAATATTGAGCGTGGAAATAGTGATATGCAACTTTCTACTTTTATGCAGATAGCGAATGCTTTAGGACTTCGTTTTGCCTTGGTGGTAGGATAGTTACACAGGTGAAAAGTAATAAGTTGGCTTTGTTTTAGTCATATTTTGCAGGGTATTTAATGTTTAGCACCATTGGTGTTTACCAACAACACGTTATGTGCGGAGTATCAGCACGACGTGTGCGGACTAATCATATGTTTATTAAAGGTGGAAAGTTAGAGTCGTTATGGTTATAATAAGGAATACTATAAGCTGAAGAGGGTTAACTAATATAGGAAGTGTTTGTACAAAGCTCCGTTATAAATGATTTGAAACGTATAAGTAATATTCCTGTAGGTAAACCAGTGAATAGAATAATAAATGTGTCAGGTGACAAACTTCAATATACTGTATTCAAAAGGTTGGAGAATGGTGAATATATTTATAATATAGGTCGGATTCATGGAATATAAAAGAAAAATTTTTCCTGAGGAAGTAGCTCTTATTGCCTTTCTAGCGTCCAAAGCTCAATTCCAATTAGAAAGTAATTGGGAAAATAAATTTATCGCTTATCCTCTCACAAAAGAGAAGATAGGCAGTATTGGGCTTTTAAAAAATAACCAGAAATATACTCGAAGACAAAGTAGAGTTCTTTCATGTTGCAAGTTTCATGATGTTGATAATGTTGAAGTAGCGGTTTATCTTTTAATAGATTCTAATGATACGCTCTATGAATTAGATTTTTGGAAGGTAGATGATTCAGAAATTTGCCATATTCCTTCCGTAGACTCTATGGAGGATATCTCGCAGATATAATCAGACATGAAATGAACTTAACCAGTGTATTCGTATCTGGCGTATCTGATGCGACATTGGGAGCAAAGGTTGATACGGCGATAGGAGCATGGTTTGGAGGTGTTGGTGCTATTCCTGGAGCAATCATAGGAGGTGCCGTAGGTGGTATTTGCGGATCTTTTGGTGCCAGTTGGCTAGGAGTAGGAACTGTTATTTATTGGGAAGTTATAAAAAAGACTCTTCCCTTTTTATGTAAATAAATTAAGAAAGAGGCTGAGTCAGAAAGTAATCAGTGGCTAACAATGGGAATTGCAGGTATTGCAAATTCTTTCATGAAGTTCTCTGATAAATGCACATAATGTGCATTCTTACTTCTGATTCAGCCTCTTGGCAATTTATTCAATGTTTTTGTATTATTCTGCGCAATTCTGTGAGCTAACAGCAACGAGCATCCAAACTGTCTTTTCCTGTTCTTTGAGGAAGTCGCCTACCAATGAAACGGTTGTGTCATCATGTGCATCAGAGGCAACTTCGATGATTCTACGCTCGCGAGCAATCAGTGTCTTGTAGTAATTGAGGAGTAAATCAATAGCCTCTTTACTGCAGCTAACGACGTCAGCTTCTTTGATTTCTGAAGTCTGCAGATATACACTGAAACGGCTCTCAGGAGTACTACCCAACTGAAGGATACGTTCTGCTACCTCATCAACCTTCTCTGCTGCATCGTTGTAAAGTTCCTCATACTTGCTATGCAATACAAAGAAACCACGTCCCTTTGCGTTCCAGTGGAAATTACGGAGGTTGCTGTAGAATACCTGAAGATCTGCTAGTAAAACTGAAAGTTCATTTACTACGTTTTCTACTTTCTTTTCATTTAATCCTAATACTTCTAATCTTTTCATCTTGAATATGTTTT
Source organism: uncultured Prevotella sp. (assembly GCA_963550695.1). GTDB lineage: Bacteria > Bacteroidota > Bacteroidia > Bacteroidales > Bacteroidaceae > Prevotella. The sequence goes on from CAUVDL010000032.1 coordinate 17,701, forward strand.
TAAGTTGTTGTTTCTTGTTTTCGTTTGCAAAGTTAGTGGGTTTATCAAACTGCCACAACAGATAAATTTTATTCACTCATTGATATAATCTATATATGCTTGTTATTGGCTGATAATAAGGTTGTTATTATCGATGTGTTAGTTTTTGTAAAGTATGAATTTGTGCTTGTTATTTTATAGTCATTGGCGAAAAGCAGGGAGTATGTTGAGGAATAAATATTAAATACTTTTAATAAGGTGTGAGAAAAACCGGAAAAAGCCAGTCTGTTTGATTTTAAATTGCTAAATTTGCATGCAATAAATTTCTAAAATACAATTATGTCATCATTTGTTGCAGACAAAATCACGATGGACGGCTTAACCTACGATGACGTCCTTTTAGTTCCGGCTTATTCAGAAGTACTGCCCAAAGAGGTGGTTTTGAAAACCAAGTTTTCACGTAACATTGATCTTAATGTACCTTTCGTTACAGCAGCTATGGACACCGTTACGGAGAGTTCTATGGCGATAGCGATTGCACGTGAAGGTGGTATCGGTGTGATTCATAAGAATATGAGCATCGAAGACCAGGCACGTCAGGTGGCTATTGTGAAGCGAGCTGAGAATGGTATGATTTATGATCCAGTTACTATCCGTAAGGGTCGTACAGTGAAAGATGCGCTTGAGATGATGGCAGACTACCATATCGGTGGTATTCCTGTAATAGATGAGGAGAATCATCTTGTGGGTATTGTTACCAATCGTGACCTTCGTTTCGAGCGTCATTTGGATAAACTCATCGATGATGTGATGACCAAGGAGAACCTTGTAACAACGCATCAGCAGACAGACCTTACTGCAGCTGCGCACATTTTGCAGGAAAATAAGATTGAGAAATTGCCAGTAGTCGACCGTGAGAACCATCTCGTTGGTTTGATTACTTACAAAGATATTACCAAAGCCAAGGATAAACCTATGGCATGTAAGGACGAGAAGGGCCGTCTTCGTGTTGCCGCTGGTGTTGGTGTGACTGCTGATACGATGGAGCGCGCACAGGCACTTGTTGCAGCAGGTGTGGATGCTATCGTTATTGATACTGCTCACGGACACTCTGCTGGTGTAATCGGTAAGCTTCATGATGTAAAGTCTGCCTTCCCTAATCTTGATGTCGTAGTGGGTAACATTGCAACTGGTGAGGCTGCAAAGTTCTTAGTTGACAATGGTGCTGATGCTGTTAAGGTAGGTATCGGTCCTGGTTCTATCTGTACAACACGTGTTGTTGCAGGTGTTGGTGTGCCACAGTTGAGTGCAATCTATGATGTTTGCAAGGCATTGGAAGGTACAGGTGTGCCATTGATTGCTGATGGTGGTTTGCGTTACTCTGGCGATGTTGTTAAGGCATTGGCAGCTGGTGGCAGCAGTGTGATGGTAGGTTCATTGGTTGCTGGTACAGAAGAGTCACCTGGTGATACAATTATCTTCAACGGACGTAAGTTCAAGAGCTATCGTGGTATGGGCTCATTAGAAGCTATGGAACAGAAAAATGGTTCACGTGACCGTTACTTCCAGAACGATGTTGGCGATGTAAAGAAACTCGTTCCAGAAGGTATCGCTGGTCGTGTTCCTTACAAGGGAACTGTTCAAGAGGTTATCTATCAGCTTGTCGGTGGTCTTCGTTCGGGTATGGGTTACTGCGGTGCAGCTTCTATCGAAGACTTGCATAATGCGAAGTTCACTCGTATTACCAACGCTGGTGTATTGGAGAGTCATCCACATGATATTTCTATTACCAGTGAGGCGCCAAACTATTCGCGTCCAGAATAATATAAAAGACGATAAAACATTCGCCCTCTTTCCTGTTTTTCAGGGGAGAGGGTCCCTGCGTTAAAAGAATAATAATGAAATTCAAAGAAATCCTGTCTGTTCTCTTGCTTTCAACGACAATGGCATATGGGCAGACTGACCCAACGATAATGACTATTAACGGACAGCCTGTGAGCCGTTCGGAGTTTGAGTATTCGTATAATAAAAATAACGCTGAGGGTGTGATTGATAAGAAGAGTGTGGATGAGTATGTTGACCTCTTTATCAATTATAAACTCAAGGTACAGGCTGCACTCGATGCGCATCTTGATACGCTCAGTTCTTTCAAAAAGGAATTTCTCAGTTATCGTAACCAGCAGGTGCGCCCAACCTTTATTACAGATGCAGACGTTGAGGCGGAAGGACATAAACTTTATCGTGAAGCACAGCAGCAGGTAGAGGCAAATGGTGGTATGTGGAACTGCGCACATATCCTCATCGGTTTATATCAGAATGCTGATAAGGAAGCTGCAGAAGCAGCAAAGCAGTTGGCAGACTCTCTCTATAATGCTCTTCGCGGTGGAGCAGATTTTGCTGAACTTGCTAAGAAATATTCTACAGATGTTAACTCTGCCATGAATGGTGGTCAGTTGCTACATCTTCAGAAAGGACAGACGGTACCAGAGTTCGAGAAGGCACTGTTTGCTTTGAAGCCAGGTGAGATAAGTGCTCCTGTACTTTCTCCTTTTGGTTATCATATTATCAAGATGGGTGGTCGTGAAAGTTTCCCTACTTACGAAACGCTTCGTTCAGATATAATGAAGTATATCGAGATGCGTGGTATGCGTGATCAAATTATTGATCAGAAACTCGACTCAATCGTAGAGAGTGAAGGAAAGACTATTACACAGGAGCAACTGCTTGACAGAAAACTCGCTTCTTTGGAGGAGAAAGATGCAAGCATGAAGAATCTTATCCGTGAGTATCATGACGGCCTGCTAATGATTGAAATGAGTAATCGTGAGGTTTGGGATAAGGCAGCTAAGGACGAAAATGCACTTGAAACTTATTTTCGCAAGCATAAGAAACAATATAAATGGACTGAACCACGTTTTAAGGGTATTGCTTATCATGTGAAAACTAAGGAAGATGTTGAGGCTGTGAAGGCATGTGTGAAGAATGTACCTTTCAATCAGTGGGCAGAGAAACTGCGTGATAAGTTCAATGCTGACAATACGATCCGTATTCGTGTGGAGAAGGGTATCTTCCGAAAGGGTGATAACGCATTAGTAGACCGTGATGTTTTCGGTGAGAAGACGACTGTAAAACCAGTTAATGGATACCCTATTGATGCCGTATTCGGTAAGAAGATAAAAGCTCCTGAGAGTATGGAGGATGTGCGCGACCTCGTTGTTTCTAACTATCAGGAGGAGCTTGAAAAGGCATGGGTAGAAGCATTGCGCAAGAAATATAAAGTAGTTGTTGACAAGAAAGTTCTTGCAACAGTCAATAAGCATTAAGATAATACAGCATTTCAATGAAGATAAATAAAGGAAAGACTATAGTCCTGCTTGCAGGAACTGTTCTTACAGCAATGGGCTTGCATGCTGGTGCATTCCGCGCAAGCGGCCCTGTTGCTCTGTCGGACTCTGTAAAGACTGAGACAGCAACAGTAGATAAGCCAAACAGTGTTGTTGATGAGGTTATATGGGTAGTCGGTGATGAACCTATTTTGAAGTCGGAAGTAGAGATAATGAGACTACAAAGCGAGGCGGAAGGCATGAAATGGAATGGTGATCCTGAATGTATTCTGCCTGAACAGATTGCTGTTCAAAAGCTTTTCCTCCATCAGGCTGCTCTCGATAGTATTGAGGTAACGGAGTCTGAGATAGCACAAGGTGTTGATCAACAGATTAACTACTGGATTTCTTTGCCACAGATTGGTTCAAAAGAGAAGCTGGAGGAATTTCAGAATAAGAGTATGGCACAGATCCGCCAAGACTTACATGACGATTATAAGAACCGTCAGCTTGTGCAGAAAATGCAGGAGAAGTTGGTGAGCGACGTTAAGGTTTCACCAGCAGAGGTACGTGAATACTTCAAGAAATTGCCTGTGGATAGTATTCCAATGGTTCCTACAACGGTTGAGGTTGAGATTCTTACGCAGACTCCAAAGGTTGAAGCTGAAGAAGTAAATCGTATTAAGAATCAACTGCGTGACTATACTGATCGCGTGACGAAGGGCGAGACTTCTTTTGCAACATTAGCTCGTCTTTATTCAGAAGACCCAGGTTCTGCTCGTCAGGGTGGTGAGTTAGGTTATATGGGACGTGGAATGCTTGATCCAGCTTTTGCAGCTGCAGCTTTTAATCTCACTGATCCAAAGAAGGTCTCAAAGGTTGTAGAGAGTGAATTTGGTTATCATATTATTCAGCTTATTGACCGTCGTGGTGATAAGGTGAATGTTCGTCATATTCTTTTGAAACCAAACGTGTCAATGGCTTCTATTGATACTGCTAAGGAGCGTTTGGATTCTATTGGTAGGGATATCAGAAATGGTAAGTTTACATTTGAAGATGCTACGGCTTATCTCTCAGATGATAAAGATACAAAGAATAACCATGGCCTGATGGTAAACTCTACTGAGAATACTCGTACTTCACGCTTTAAAATGAAAGATCTGCCAACAGAGGTGGCTCGTGTCGTTGATACAATGAAGGTTGATGAAGTCTCAATGCCATTCCAGATGGTTAATGCTCGTGGTAAGGTTGTTTGTGCTATTGTGAAGTTGAAAGCACGCATACCAGAACATCGAGCAACGATAACAGAAGACTTCCAGACGATGCGCGATATTGTAACAGCTAAACGCAGAAAGGAAGTGCTGCATGATTGGGTTGTAAAGAAGGTAAAGGAGACCTATGTGAGGATTAATCCTCGTTATAGAAGTTGTAAATTCCAATACGAAGGTTGGCTTAAATGACAATAAACAAAAAGTATAAAGATACATTTTGCGGGCATAGAATCTTGATTACTATGATTCTATGCCTGTTTGGGCTATGGCAATCTCAGTCGCTTTGGGCACAGAAAGCAACGGAGAAAAAGGGAGATAAGTTCTATATTGACCATGCTGATAATCTGCGTCATAACCAGTTGGAAATGCCTGATGTGATGATTGCAAAAGGCGATGTACGTTTCCGATACAAGGGAATGACACTTAAGTGCGATAGTGCTTATTTCAATGAGAAATCTAATTGGTTCAAAGCATTCAGCCGTGTACATATCACTCGCCCTGGTGGAGTGACTCTTGACTGTCAACGCTTACATTATGATGGCTTTGGTCAAATGGTTCATGCACGCGGTAAAGTTGTAGTAAGAGAACCTGGTAGGTCTCTCCGTTGTGATAGTTTGGACTATAACACAGCCTCTAAGGTTGCTAATTACTTTGGTGGACGTGGTACATTGGTTTACAATGGTAATACGGTTATTGCCGATCAGGGTGATTGCAACACGGAAACTCATGATGCCAACTTCTTTGGTGACGTTGTGATGTTTACGCCTAAGTATCGCATTACAACGCCAGAGGCGCATGGTAATACTGAGACTGGCCTTGTTCATGTTGTTGGTAAGTCGGTTATTAAGACTGCCAAGGGTGAGGTTGTGCATACAAATGATGGCACTTATAATAGCAAGACCGACCAGATGGAACTTAATGGACGTTCCACTATTACCTCCCCAAAACAGGATGTTGAAGGAGATAATATTATCTATAACAGTTCAACTGGTGAAGCCGAAGGTCATGGTAATGTGAAGATTGTAGATAAGGCTAACAATCGTACTATCATTGGTCAAGATGTGTTCTATAACGAAAAGACTGGTCATAGTAACGCACGTGGCAATGTTAAGATAGATGACCGTAAGGCACAGCGTGTTATTACAGGTGATGAAGTGACCTATAATGCCAAGACTGGTTATAGTGCAGGACGTGGCAATGTGAAGATTGTAGACAAGTTAAAACAGCGTACCATAACAGGTCGTGACCTCACTTACAATAGTAATACACACGAGGGAACTGGTGAGGGAAACGTTTATTACATTGATTACAAAGGTAAGCACGCTTTCTATGGAGACTACCTCCATTATTCTGATTCTGCTGCGATAGCCTTTGGGGGTAATCCCGGCCCTATTGCAAAGGATTTTTCGCAAGGTGATACGCTCTTTGTTCATGCCGATACTATCAGTATGAAGGGCTTTTATATGAACACTCCAAAGATGTATCGTGAGATATATGGTGTGAACAATGTTCGCGCTTATCGTACAGACGTTCAGGCGGTGTGCGGTTTTATGGTTGCTAATAGTAAGGACTCCTGCCTGACGATGTATGATTATCCTATTGTGTGGAGTGGTACACGTCAGTTGGTGGGCGATTCTATTAAGGCATATATGAATGACTCTACTATCCGTCAGGCGTTTGTGTATGGCAATGCTTTCTCTATTGAAAAGCTTCCTGAAGCCAAATACTATAACCAGATATCCTCTAAGGATATGCGTGCCGACTTTGTCAATGGTGCTATTCGTCGTGTTGATGCTTGGGGAAATGTGGAAGTGGTCTTCTACCATACCGATAAGGATAGTACGCTCATTGGGCATAATTATACAGAAACAGATACGCTTCGAATGTTTATCTCACCTGTTCGAAAGTTACAGAAGATATGGATGTCGAAGTCGAATGGCGTTATTAGTCCGATGACACAGATACCGCCAGATAAGTTGACACTGCCTCGCTTTGAACTTTTCGATGATGCACGACCTAAGGATAAGAATGATATATTCCGCCTTGCACCACGTAAGACGAGTGCAACCGTACGTAATTCGCGAGTATCATTACCACCACGTCAACAAATAGAGTGACGTTGGCTGGTGTCATATATTGTCCCGTCAGGCTTTTTGTTAAGTAACATCCTACAATAATAATGCTATTCTTCCAATCATCACGTCCTCGTCGTTTCCACCATGAATATATGTATGTGGACGAACGTAAGGAACTGCTCAATGATATAGAGCAGCGTGCTCAGCATGAGTTGAATGGTGAAGAGGTGCCTGAAAGTAAGTATCGAGAGGAACTACAGCGCAAAATTAGCGGTTCTTTGAAGCCTGAGGTGTTGCGCCATAGAGGTAATCGTTTTACGGCAATGTGGGTGTCGTTGATTCTTTCGGCAGGTGTCATAGCTCTTCTTATCTTATTTTTATTCATTGGTTTATAGGATCATTCATGAGTGATATTATACAACTTTTACCAGATAGTGTAGCCAACCAGATTGCAGCTGGTGAGGTTATCCAGCGTCCAGCTTCTGTTATTAAGGAGTTGGTGGAGAACGCCATTGATGCAGGAGCAACGCATATTGATGTGTTGGTGGTTGATGCTGGTCGCACTTCTATTCAGGTAATCGATGATGGGAAGGGTATGTCAGAGACGGATGCACGCCTTTCCTTCGAACGTCATGCCACTTCTAAGATTCGTAAGGCTGACGATCTCTTCTCTCTTCGTACGATGGGTTTCCGTGGAGAGGCACTGGCATCTATTGCTGCTGTGGCTCAGATAGAGTTAAAGACTCGTATGGAGAGTGAGGATTTGGGTACACATCTGTCTATTGCTGGCAGTCGTTTTACGGGTCAGGAGCCTTGTTCTTGTCCTGTGGGAAGTAATTTCTTGGTAGAAAATCTCTTCTTCAATGTCCCTGCTCGACGTAAGTTTTTGAAGTCGAATACTACCGAACTCAATAATATCATTACTGCCTTTGAACGCATCGTATTGGTCTATCCACAGATTTCTTTTACGTTGCATAGTAATGGAACGGAGCTGTTTAGTCTTCGTTCTTGTAGCTATCGTCAGCGTATCGTGGAGGTCTTTGGCAAGCGTCTCAATCAAGACCTTCTACCAATAGACGTTGATACGAGTCTTTGTCATATCCATGGCTTTGTTGGTAAGCCTGAGGCGGCACGAAAGAAAACAGCTCATCAGTACTTCTTCGTCAACGATCGCTATATGAAACACCCATATTTTCATAAGGCTGTCATGACGGCTTTTGATCGATTGATACCTCAGGGAGAACAGGTTCCCTATTTCCTTTACTTTGATGTACCAGCTGAGAATATTGATGTGAATATTCACCCTACCAAGACCGAAATAAAGTTTGAGAACGAACAGGCTATTTGGCAGATTCTACTTGCCGCTGTCAAGGAGGCGGTAGGGCGTTTTAATGATATTCCCGCCATCGATTTTGATACCGAAGGCAAGCCCGATATTCCTGTGTTCAACCCTAATGTAGGAACGTCTGCGCCAAAGGTCGACTTTAATCCATCCTATAATCCTTTCAAACAAACAAGCCAACCTGTTAAGCCTTCTGTGCCAAACGACTGGGAAGAACTCTATGCTGACTTAGGTTCTGGTGGTGAAATTCGTCAGTCAAAGCTCTTTGAACAAAGTGAGGGAGAGGTGATAAGCAGTAGTCTGGGTGCTATGAACAGTAGTTTGGAGGATGGAGCAATCATCCCTTCTGCGGCTACACAACCAGTTGCAGAGTCGTTGATAGAAGACAAAGCACCTTCTCATTATCAGTATAAGGGCTGTTATATCATGACAGCGGTGAAGTCTGGACTTATGATTATCGACCAGCATCGTGCGCATATCCGTATCCTTTATGAGGAGTATCTGCGCCAGTTGTCAGAACATAAGGTACATTCTCAGAAGGTACTCTTTCCTGAGATGGTTCAATTCTCCGTTTCTGATCAAGTTGTTATCGACCAAATTCTGCCAGAAATGGCAGAGATGGGCTTCCAACTTGATAGTCTTGGTGGTGGTAGCTATGCTGTCAATGGAGTCCCTGCTGGTATAGAAGGACTGAATGTCGTTGCCCTTATCAATGACATGGTAGCTTCGGCAATGGAGAGCGGAACGAGTGCGAAGGAAGAAATCGACCAAGCTTTGGCATTGAGTCTTGCACGTAATGCAGCCATACCACAAGGTCAGGTACTGAGTAGTATGGAAATGGATAATATTGTCAACGAACTCTTTGCTTGCAGTAATGTCAACTACACGCCTTCTGGCGAACCAGTAATTGCGATAATGAAACAGCAGGATATTGAACATCTTTTCGATAGTTGATAATCTCTTTTATGACAGTTTGTCTTATAAGCCCTATTAGTCCAATCGGACTAATAGGGCTTATAGTTTATGTTCATAGGTAAACTGTTTAGTCATTAGTATTTTACTCTCTTCATAATGATGGGTATAATGCCTCTTTCTTCCTATCTTTAACCTGTGTGTTGATGCCCCGCACATGTCGTGCTGGTACTTAGCACATGTCGTGTTGTTGGTAAACACTAATGGTGTTGTTGATAATCACTTTTCAAAATGTAGCTGAAATGGAGTCAATTTGATGTTTGTTTTATTAACTCAATACGATATTCTTTCTTTAAAAGAGCGGCTGAGTAAGAGGGATGTTTTACCTTATCTTTATAATACAGCAGTAACTTACATTGATGTTCAACGTTAAATAAATTGTATTTTTTAGAAAAAAGCGACTCTGATAGATTTTAATTATTATCTTTGCGAACAGACTTAGGATTGCTGATAAACACTGTTAGTAATCAAGGAGAAGAATAGGTTAAGATCGTTAAATAATAAGATTATGAAAAAGTTATTGATAGTTTTGGCATTGACTGGTGTGTCTATGACCAGTTTTGCCCAAGATGAAGTTCTCACTGAGAAGTATAGCGTTGCTACAAACTCGTTTTGGAGCAACTGGTTTGTACAACTCGGTGCAGACTGGAACGCATGGTATTCTAACCAAGAGCATGGGCGTGATGCTGCTATTAGTCCGTTGAAGGACTTCCGTTCAAAACCGGGTGCCGCTTTCGCTATTGGTAAGTGGTTCACACCCAGTATCGGTCTTCGTACAAAGATACAAGGTATCTGGGGAAAGCGTGTAGGTGCTGACAGTAATCCTGCTTCTCAGCTCGATAACAGTAATAAGTATTGGATTGCGCAGGAGCAGGTAATGTTCAATCTGAGCAACCTCCTTTGCGGTTACAATGAGAACCGTGTATGGAATCTTATTCCTTTTGCTGGTGCAGGTGTTGGCCGTTCTATGTCAGCTAATCGCTATGCTATGGGTTTGAGCGCAGGTGTCCAGTCTTCTTGGAAGGTGAGCAAGGGAATGCGTGTCTATCTTGAAGCAGGCTGGAATCGTTATGAAGGCGACCTCGATGGAGCTGCATACGCTAATAATGAGCGTCGTGGATGGGAGTCACATGACAATAACCTTTATGCCGAAGTTGGTTTGAACTTTAATATTGGTAAGGGTACTTGGAACAAGACACCAGATATGGAAGCTATCAACACACAGCATCAGGCGGCTCTTGATGCACTGAATGCACGCCTTCAAGATGCAGAGGAAGAGAATGCACGTCTTCGTAATGAATTGGCAAATCAGAAGCCTGTTGAGACTATTTCAGAATCAGTGAAGCAGTTGGTGACAACTCCTGTTTCAGTCTTCTTCGACATCAATAAGGCTACAATCGCTTCTCAGAAAGACCTCGTAAACGTACAGGCGTTGGCGAAGTATGCTAAGGATAATAATAATAATCTCCTTGTGACAGGTTTTGCAGATAGCGCAACAGGTTCTGCTGCTTACAACCAAAAGTTATCTGAGCGTCGTGCAACAGTTGTTGCTAACGAACTTGTTAAGATGGGTATTGAGAACAATAAGATTACGACTGTTGGTAAGGGTGGGGTAGAAACCTTGTCTCCAATTTCTTTCAACCGTCGTGCAACAGTTCAGATTACTGAATAAGATAAGTCGAATCAAGACCTTTTTCAAATGTAAGTAGGGATACACGAGCGTGTATCTCTACTTTTTACATAAATATAGTTATGTTCTATGAGAAGGTGAAGCAAGGATTATTCCCAAAGTTTAATGGCTTGAAACTGTCAAAAGCTGCAAAGGCAGAGAGTATTGATGGTGTAACGGGAGCTACCTATACATCACGTGCAGTGAAGGAGAATGTCGCTGCTGCTGTGGCTTATTATAAGAAGAATAAGTAGGATACATAGTTTTCCTCCTTATTAAACGTGCTTTTTGTGGCGTTATTCTCACGTATTTCTTCTGTTGATACATAGTTTATTAGACTATGATATAGCGACTTCTGTGAATTCTTTTCATGATAATAAATATTTATTTTCATGAAGAAAAATATTTATTTACGTGAAAAGAAATAATTATTTACGTGAAGAAAATTCCACTAAGCACGTTTCTCCTATGTAGAAACGATAGTTATATGATAGCTAAATAGCGTTTTTAGTTGGTCAAGAGACTATGTTTACTATGGTGAAGCTTATGTCTTTTGATGTAGTCTATCATCAAGTGGCTTTATTAATGCAAAAGAAAAGAGCGTATCAAGAAGTTTTCAGTCTTCTCGATACGCTCTTACTTTATATTTAGCAAACCCTTATCTTTTTTCGGTAATTCCCCCCCCTCCCTACGGGGGAGGGGCTGGGGGAGG
>CAUVDL010000033.1:0-28628 GCA_963550695.1 uncultured Prevotella sp.
TTCTTCCCTTTTTCTGTCGGGATGACCAGAGTCGAACTGGCGACCCCTACGTCCCGAACGTAGTGCGCTACCAACTGCGCTACATCCCGATAGCTTAAAAGCAAGTGCAAAGTTAATTATTTTCTCGGAACTAACACAAACTTTCTCGCCATTTTTCTTTCTTGTTAGAGCAAGGCTGGAAGCTCAAAAAGCTTGATGCCATTACTACCTTTTATCAAGATATAATGGTTGTCTGGACGATGAAGAGTTATCTCCTTTTTCACCTCATCAATGTCGCGGAACTTGCGGAAATCGGTTTGTGTCTTACCAAACTCCTCTCCAACAAGCCACACATTACGAATGTCTGTTGCCTTAAGCAACTCTACAACCTTCTGATGTTCTTCTGCAGACGCATCTCCAAGTTCACGCATATCGCCAAGAATAGCCATCTTATTCTCTACCTCCATTAGCTGGAAGTTCTCTATTGCAGCAGCCATACTGGATGGATTAGCATTGTAAGCATCCACAATAAGCTTGTTATGTGCTGTCTCAGTCAACTGAGAACGATTGTTATGAGGTACATAATTCTCCAAAGCATGGTTGATTTGCTGTGGCGTAACACCAAAGTGAAGACCAATAGCAATGGCTGCCAACATATTATCTAAGTTGTAAGAACCAATGAGATGGGTTTGCACTTCGTAGGTTGTGGGTGATGGGTGATGGGTGTTAAGGCTTGATGATTGCCATTCAAACTTCAAACATGGCGCGCAGCTAACAACATTACCTTGCACATCGGCAGTTTCATCTTGTCCGTAAGTTATGATACGATCAAATGACCGCTGCTCTGCCATTTCCGTCAAATCGGGATTACTCTCGTTGAGGAAAAGTAAACTACCATGAGCTTTAAGGAAATCATAAAGTTCACCCTTGGTCTTCTTTACGCCCTCAAAACTACCAAAACCCTGAAGATGCGCACGACCGACATTAGTAATCAAACCACAAGTTGGCTCTACGTATGTAACTAATTTTTCAATGTCACCAGGGTGAGAAGCACCCATCTCAATAACCGCAATCTCATGTTCTGGACGAATACCTAACAACGTACGAGGCACACCTACATCGTTATTATAATTCGCCTCCGTATGATGTACATTAAACTTCTCAGCCAATACGGCAGAGATAAGTTCTTTGCTTGTCGTCTTTCCATTTGTTCCTGTAATACCAATCACAGGGATTGAGAACTGACGACGATGCTCGCGTGCTAATTCCTTATAAGTAACAAGGGCATCATCAACGAGGATATAACGCTCGTCTCCTGCCTTTGCATATTCCTTTTCGTCAATGATTGCATAGCTACAGCCCTTTTCCAAGGCTCCCTCAGCAAACTTATTACCATCGAATGAAACTCCCTTCAATGCCACGAAAATACTTCCTTCAGGACAGTTACGACTGTCGGTGGTCACGACGGGATGCGCTTGGTAAATCTTGTAAATCTCCTGTATATCCATTGTGTTTACTTTATTCTTAGTGCAAAGGTAAGCTAAATGAAAGACAATGCAAAGCAATGAATGTCTTTTTTTATTGTTAGTAATTATGTTTCCACAACAGGAGTGATTGCTATTAGATTCCACACAACAATATATAGCAAGGGAATTAACGCCCCGCACCAATGGTGTTAAGCCTCCGCACCAATGGTGCGGACCATCAACACAACAAAAAAAGATGGTAAAGAGTTTCTATCAGAGCCTTACAATAGCTTATAAAACATGACTAATTAAAACGCGACATACGGACGCAAACGTTCGATTGCTTCGGGTGTAAAGTCCTTTAATAAATGGAGTTGCGAGAGATTGGAAAGTTTTCCTTTCAGTCGTCTATAATCACAAATCGCCTTTGCCTGATAGAAGTTTATATAAGGATGCTTACGAAGTTGTGCGAGAGTTGCAGTGTTTAGGTTTATCTTCGCTGTCTGTGGATTAGCGATTGAGAAGTAAGGTAGAGTTTCTTCTGGGAATCCTTCAATCTCTTGCAGTTGTCCCACAGCCACATATCCACCTAATCGTTTACCATAATTAAGGATAGCACGTGCCCACCCTGAACCAATACCAGGAACCTTCTTTAGCTGGGTTGTGTCAGCAGTAACAAGGTTGACATGTTCTCCCACCCTTAGCTTTAATGGATAACTAAGAGTATCGCGCACATAACTTTTATAAGGTTTATACGTATTTTGCGCCTTATAGGCTTCATAAGCCGCATGAGCAGCCTGTTTATCTGCCTCCTTTTTAGCAATATAGGCTTCTACAGAAGCTAATGTAGAGGCAGGTTGATAATCGTCACTTATCGTTATGTAGGGTTCTAATTCTCGATACTGTTTACGTGTAAGACCATAAAGGCGAGCAAAGTCCATCGGTGAATGATAGACTCCTCCTTTAGAACGATACTTGATAATGTTACGCACTTGGAATGGAGCTAAACCTAACTGCTGCAGTTGCTCGGCTGTAGCTGTGTTTGGATCGAAAGCAAATAAGTGTTTACCTTCTGCTGTTTCAATTTCTTGTAGCTGTTCCTTAGGGGAGTAAGAAATGGGTTTACGATTGTTTATACTATCGTTTTTGACATCTAATGTTTCCGTTGTCTGATTGCCAACAAAAATAATCAAACCAATACTACCAACGATAAACAGCAAGAGTATCAGAAGTACTTTCCGGTCGGAACGATGGAGATAGAATATTGATTTTAGGTTCATAGAGTGTAAAGTTTAAGAACTAATAAATCCTTCAAAAGAAGAAATCATTATAGAAATAAGAGATGGTTAGGCAATTATTAAGTATTAATTGGTGACAATAGGTTGTAGATTAATATTGGAATTTAATACTCCTTTTTTTATTACCAATCCCTTCTCCTATTGGAGAAGGGTTGATATTGGATTCCTTCTCTTCCTTTTCAAAGATAGAGAAGATAGAGGGGAATCGCCTACCTAATGGCTTAGAACACACCTAACTGATGTAGGAAGATAGCAAGAATAGCCAATGGACAGACAAAGCGGATGAGGAAGTAATAGGTACCAAAGAAGATACCACGTGTGGTTCCCCAGTTGGTAAACTCGTCCTTCACCAGCTTTTTAGGCACATACCAGCCAATGAATAAGCAGGTGAGAAGTCCTCCTATAGGTAGGAAGATCTGTCCTGTCACAAAGTCGAAGACATCGAAGAGGTCGACACCTGCCACTTTGAGGAAACTCCATTCGCCCAATGATAACGAGCAGACTGCACCGATAAGCGAACAACCAGCCGTAACAATCATTGCAGCACGTGGACGACTGATATGCAACTCCTCTTGGAAGAAGGCTGTACTCACTTCGTGTAGGGATATCAAAGAGGTCAACGCTGCCATAGAAAGCAGCAGATAGAATGCCATTGAAATGATATAGCCAACTATAGGCATACTTGCAAAGGCTTGTTCAAAGACATTTGGAAGGGTAATGAAGATGAGAGATGGTCCGCTATCAGGACTTACTCCCACTGAGAATGCTGCTGGGAAAATCATCAACCCAGCAAGAATAGCAACACAGGTATCAATGATACCAATCTGTACAGCTGAGTTCAACAACTTTGTATGGCGACTATAGTAAGAGGCGTATGTACAGATACATCCCATCGCAATACTCATCGAATAGAATGATTGTCCTAAAGCGCCCAGAAAAACATCACCTGTTACCTTACTGAAGTCGGGCTTTAACAGAAATTCTATACCCTTACTTGCGCCCGGAAGCAAGCAAGATGCAATGACAATTGCCACCAACAGAACGAAAAGTGCTGGCATCAAAATCTTTGACGCACGCTCAATACCATTCCTAACACCATGAATGATAACATAATGCGTGAAGAGTAGAATCATAACTGTCCATAAAACTGGCTTCCACGGATTGGTAGAGAAGTCTGTAAAATAAGACTTAAAAAACTCTGGTGTACCGTGTAAATGATTCAGTACAGAGGCTGCTCCATATTGCAAGCACCAACCAGAAACGACAGCGTAATAGCCCGTAATGAGGAAACCTGTGAGCACTCCTAAGTAACCAACCCACTTCCAAGCACTCCCATTAGATAACTTTGTATAGGCTCGTGCCGTATTTGAGGCTGCATGACGACCGATAATGAACTCGCTAATCATACAAGGCAAGCCCAATAACAAGATACAACCAATATAAATAAGAATGAAAGCAGCTCCACCATTCTGACCTGTCATATAAGGGAAACGCCATACATTACCCAAACCAACAGCACCGCCTGCAGTGGCAAGAATCATACCTAACTTGCTTCCAAACTTCGCTCTTTTTTGTTCACTCATATAAATTTGATTTGAATATATGCGCAAATTTACAAAAAAATATCTACTTTTGTATCAAATTAGAAGTAAAACATGAGTATAGCGCAACACATCTTAACTAAATACCCATTTAGTTGTATTATTGTAATCGGAACTTGGATATTGTGTTTTATGACTATTCCAGAAACGCCACTGAGTTCTGTTCGGTTTATAGACAAGTGGACGCACAGCCTTATTTACTTAGTTTTAGGACTAAGCATAAGCCTCGAATACTTACGCAATACAAAGCATCCCAACCCCAAGTTTATTGTCGTATGGGTCTGGTTAATGCCTATTATCATGGGAGGACTCATTGAAATTCTTCAGTCCTACTGTACGAATGGGAATCGAAGTGGTGAATGGCTCGACTTCCTCGCAGACGCTATTGGTTCTACAATAGCTGTACTTATCGGTATTCTTCTGGTACGATATCGCACCAAAGCTTAAATGGATTGCGGCGCATCTGAGAATTATAGAAGTGGCGATTTCCCGTCACCTCCAAGCCAATAAAGTCTGGCTTATCAAACGTTTCATCCTCACTCCCTAACTCAACCTCAGCCAACACAAGGCCTTCATTATCACCATGAAACTCGTCTATCTCGAAGGTATGACCGCCAAAAGGAACAAGATAACGATGCTTATCTATCACACCCGGCTCGCATAAAAGCATTAGCTGCTGTGCTTCCTCAAGTGTAATCTCTTTTTCAAACTCATAACGTGATAGACCACCAGTGCTTGATGGACCTTTGATTGTAAGATAGCCTTTATCGTCCCTGATACGAATACGAACGGTATTGACTGCTGCAAAATATCCTTGTTGTATGTGACTACAACTACTTGCATGCTTTTTCCAATCCTTATTCTTATAAACTAAGAACTTTCTTTCAATCTCTAATCCACTCATGAGAATCCCATTATTAATATAATCATTGACCGTTACCTATCAATAAGATAACTGTCGCCCATTATAAAAGCGCCGATTATTATTAGATATTTGATGCAATAACGATTGTAAGAACACCCAAAGCAACTAAAATCACAGCCAACCATGCAATGACACGATTAGCTTGCTTTTCTTGTTTAAGTTCTCTTTCCTTACGATTTACTTTACTTCTTTCACTCATAGTTATATTATTTAAAAAGGTTATATATCATGAATAATAAGGGAAGGAACCTCCCCAAATACCTCAAAAGGAGAGGACGTATTGGATAGTAGTGGGATAATAGCAGGGTTTTCCTTTAATAACCTTTATCCAAACTAATTTCCATTAGACTCTTCCCTCACCTCAGAGAAGATGGAAGAAGCTTTTTATTCCTCCGTAGGGAACTCCATGAGGTAAGCCTTGATAAAGTCATCAATCTTACCATCCATCACACCATCCACATCAGAAGTCTGATAATTAGTGCGGTGATCCTTCACACGACGATCATCAAAGACATAACTTCGAATCTGACTTCCCCACTCAATCTTCTTCTTACCAGCCTCAATCTTAGCTTGTTCTTCCATGCGTTTCTTCATTGCACGGTCATACAACTGTGACTTCAAGAGCTGCATAGCCTTAGCACGGTTCTTTGGCTGGTCGCGAGTTTCCGTATTCTCAATGAGGATTTCTTCCTGTTCTCCAGTGTCAGGGTCTTCATATTGATAGCGCAAACGTACACCCGATTCCACCTTGTTGACGTTCTGTCCACCCGCACCGCTCGAACGGAAGGTATCCCAACTGACACGAGCAGGGTCAACATATACTTCTATCGTATCATCAACCAATGGAGTAACGAAGACGCTGGCAAAGCTTGTCATACGCTTACCTTGGGCATTGAACGGACTAACACGTACCAAACGATGTACACCATTCTCACTCTTCAAATAGCCATAAGCATATTCTCCACCCTCAAACTTCATTGTCACACTCTTAATACCAGCCTCATCACCTTCCTGTATATCAGAAATAGTAACTCTATATCCCTGTGCTTCGCCCCAGCGCATATACATACGCATCAGCATAGAAGCCCAGTCTTGACTCTCCGTACCACCCGCTCCAGAGTTAATCTTCATCACACACTCCATCGGATCCTCCTCCTGGCGTAGCATATTTTTAAGCTCTAATCCTTCGATTACCTTAAGAACCTTAGCGTATGCGGTGTCAACTTCCTCCTCAGTAACGAGTTCATCTTTATAGAAATCGAATGCTAACTGAACTTCATCAGCCAACGCACGAGCCTTATCATAGTCTTTAACCCATTTCTCAATATCCTTAACTTTTTTCATCTGTTCCTGTGCACGAGCTGGGTCCTCCCAAAAGTCTGGGGCTTGTGTACGGAGTTGCTCCTCCTCAAATTCGATTCGTTTCTTGTCAATATCAAGATAACGGTGCAACGCTTCTGTGCGTTCTTGGATATCTTTTAGCTGATCTGCTGTTATCATCTTTATTCTTTTATCATTGGAGTGGGATTAGAATAGTTGGTAGGACGGGTAAGATTAGCAGAGATAGCAAGCCGAGTGAAACTATTAAAGCTAATAAAACCCAACCTAATTCATCTTAACAATTAACCTGTCAACTCGTCAACACGTCTATCCGTCAACTCACTTACTTCCCTACTCCTCGTACATCTTTTCAATCACATCTTGATAGCGACGGTTTACAACCGAACGTTTTAGCTTCAATGTATTCGTCAACTCTCCGCTTTCCATTGAGAAATGGTGAGGGAGAAGAGTGAAACGCTTTATCTTTTCGTATGATGCCAAACGCTGCTGTAAGGTATCAATACGCTCACGCATCATCTCGTTTACGCGCTTATCTTGGCATAACTCCTCACGGTCCTTAAACTCTATGTGATTCTCTTTTGCCCACTCTTCCAATACAGAATACTCTGGAACAATCAAAGCTGAAACAAACTTACGCTGGTCGGCAATCACTGAAACCTGCTCGATAAACTTATCTACTAACAGCATCGCCTCCACCATCTGTGGTGCAATATACTTACCATTAGAAGTTTTGAAGAGGTCCTTGATACGCTCTTTTAAGAATAACTCACCGTCCTTCATATAACCAGCATCACCAGTATGGAAGTAACCATCCTTATCAAAAGCCTCCGCATTAGCAGTATCTCGACGGAAGTAACCTGGCATAATTGTTGGACCCTTCAGCATTACTTCACCCTCATCGCTAATCTTTATATCAATACCCTCAAGTGGTCTACCTACTGAACCAACAGTATAAGGCTGTCCTACATGATCGCAGGTAACGGTTGCCAAACTCTCGGTCAAGCCATAACCAACAATCATGGTAATACCGATGCTATGTACAAATTCCTCTACTTCTGGAGAAACATATGCACCTGCCGTTGGGAAGAGATGTGGATTAACCAAGCCTAACTGTTTGCGGACAAGACTCAAAACAGTCTTATTAACAAACTTATATTCCATCTCCAATGTCAAAGGAACGCGCTTGCCACGTGCAAGATACTGTATATTACGCTTTCTTCCAACATTCAAAGCATGATAGAACAGCTTACGCTGAACGATACTTGAATTATCCATGCGCTCCTTTACTGCTACATAAACCTTCTCCCAGAAACGAGGTACGGAAGCCATACTTGTAGGATGCGTTTCACGCATACTCTGCTGAATCTCCTTTGGATAAGTGTTTACAATCAATTCTGCTCCGGCACAGAGAGCCAAACAAGCCCAGCCACGCTCGAAAACATGACTGAACGGCAGGAAGTTGATAACACGGTCTTTCTCATTTACAGGCACACTCTTCCTATTGGCATCCATAGCCGCCTGATACATCTTATAAGTCAAGATAACTCCCTTGCTCTCACCTGTAGTACCGCTTGTGTAAAGAATATTACAAATATCATCATAGTTCGCCTGCGCCAATCGCTCTTCTACCTCTGCTTCACGTGGAAAACCTTCACCTAACTTTAAGAAGTCTGCAAAATAGATAGAATTTGGGTCGTGCTGACTAAGACGTACACTTGAATCAAAGACAATTATACGCTCCAATGTAGGGCAAAGAGATTGAATACGACGAGCCTTGTCATATTGCTCCTGTTCACCAACGAAAAGAAACTTTACATTGGCATCTTGAATCATATACTGTATCTGCTGTTCAGAACTTGTCGCATAAAACGGAATGCTAATCACGCGTACTCCGTATGCACCATAATCTGTATAAAGATGATGGATACAGTTTTGTGAAAACACTGCTATCGTCTCTTGTGGCTTCATCCCGAGATTCAAAAGGGCATTTGACACTTCCTTTACGCGCATTGAAAACTGGTTCCATGACACTGTTTTCCAGTCCAGACTGCCAAAGTTACGGAAAGTGATTGCTGGCTTAGCACCGTATTTTTTTGCTTGTTCGTGAATAAGAACAGAAAGATGTCCAATTGTCTGCATTGTTTCCTAATTTATCTTCATCAAATCAGCATATATAAAAAAACTGAAAGTCTTTTATTCAAATAGCTGATTGCACTTTATCTTCTGCAAATATAAACATTTATCCGCAAAGCAAAAAATAAATTAGATATTAAATTACAATTTTAGTCGTTTGGTTTCCCCCAAAAATAAACAGAGAAGATTAGAATAATTATTTTCCTTAATAGAACAAAACTAACTACTCATGGATATCAATTAGAAAAGTAGAAGATTACGATAAGACGCTACAGAAATAACTTCTATGTATTTTTCATCAATAAGTTGAAGCCATTTACATAACACTTTTCGATGTGTTTAGTACTCCGCACCAATGGTGTTAACCATCCGCACGATATGTGCGAAGCCTTAGCACGACGCGTGCGAAGCATCAACACATCAGCTTATAAGAAAGAGAAAGGAACATAAAAACCATTATAACAAGGGAAATAAGGCAAAAATGGAAAACTAATAGAGGGAAAAGATTTAACAGACAGCTATCAAAGAAGATTTTTCTTCATAATAAAAAACAATTTTCTTAACGACAAAAAAAGAATTATCTTCATGAAAAGAATTCTTTCTTCTCATGAAGATAATTTCGTTATAACATACTTATTGAGGTTTGAAAGACGATAAAACACGAAGCAAATTATCATCACTTTGAACTCAATAGGCACACCTTATTTATATAGAAGATAAGATGCTTATTAGCGCAACCACTGCTCTGGATTCAACTTAGCTGTCTCCTTACGCAACTGGAATTGAAGAATACCAGTCTTGCCAACGGTTCCGATAGTTTGTCCTGTACCAACCTTCTGTCCCTTGCTGACACCGACAGAACCCAAATTAGCATAAACAGAGATATAAATACCATGACGAATCATCACGACACTCATACCACCTGCCATGAAGACACCGCTCACCTCACCCATAAAGACACTGCGAACAGCACTTCCAGGAGCACCCTTGATATTGATACCATCATTGTTCAAGCGGATATTTGACATACCAGCCACATTGTACTGACCAAAGTGGCTAACGATCTGACCCGACAATGGCATTGGCAATCTACCACGATTATTGGCAAAGTTGCCAGTTATCGCACGGTCGGCAGAACTAAGCATATCATTGCTTTCAGCAGCAGATGCCCTTGCAGCTTCAGCCTCACGAGCAGCACGTTCACGATCGGCAACAGCCTTACGTTCGGCAGCCACACGATTTGCCTCAGCCTCACGAGCCATCTGGTCGGCACGAGCCTGCTCAGCAGCAGCTCGTGCTTCAGCCTTTTCCTGTGCAGCCTTAGCAGCAGCCTCCTGCTCCTCAATCTTACGGATAGCACGCTCACGAGCGGCAGCACGTTCCTTCTGCAATGCTTCCTGACGAGCCTTTTCAGCCGCAGCACGGGCAGCGGCAGCACGAGCAGCAGCCTCCTGACGAGCTTTTGCAGCAGCCTCAGCAGCAGCACGAGCGGCAGCCTTAGCTT
Source organism: uncultured Prevotella sp. (assembly GCA_963550695.1). GTDB lineage: Bacteria > Bacteroidota > Bacteroidia > Bacteroidales > Bacteroidaceae > Prevotella. The sequence goes on from CAUVDL010000033.1 coordinate 10,248, forward strand.
TCTCCTCTCGCTCCTTTGCCTCTGCAATACGACGAGCATTCTCTCTGGCAGCAGCTTCTGCAGCAGCTTTCTTGCGTGCCAATTCTTCAGCACGCTTCTTAGCAGCAGCAGCACGAGCAGCAGCTTGTGCCTTTGCTTCTGCTATAGCACGTTCGCGCGCCTTCTGGATTTCAATCTGAATAAGTCGGTCAATCTGCGCATTCAAAGCCTGTTGCTGTTGACGACGCTGAGCAATAACACCCTGCAACACCTTTTGATCGTTCTGCAGAGAGGTCACAACCGTTTGCTGTTCAACACGTTTACGCTCCATCTGCGCATGTACCTGGCGGTCTTTATAGAGAAGATTACTCTTATTAACACGCACGTGCTTCAGCTGTGTTTGCTTCTCATCTACCTGCATCTGCTTCGCTTTGAGTTGTTCACCCTGCGCACGCTGGTAGGCAGCATACTCACGTACAAAACGAAGACGACGATACATCTGGGTTAGGTTCTTTGCTGAGAAAACAAACATTAGTTTGTCTTGAATACTACGATGACGTGCCATATAACGCATAGATCGGATGAAACGAGCACGACGCTCGCCCAACTGTGCCTCAAGAGAAGCTAACTGACCTTTTAGAATACCAATATTCGTATCCAGCCCCTTGATATCTGTGGCAATAGTGTCAATCGTTCTCTGGTGCTGACCGATTTCAGTATCAAGGCGTACAATCTTCTGCAGACGGTCGTCAACGTCCTTCTGCTTTACTTTCATTTCCTCCTCATGCTCTGAAATCTCTTGTTGCAACTTCTGGTTTTGCTGTTGCAAACCCTTAATTTCCTCTGTTGTTACGTATGCAGGACCCTTTGCGCCCTTCTTACCTACATGAGCGTTGCGTACAACACCCTTACCATGCACAACTTGCTGACCTTTCATCTGAGCAGGTTGACCCTTGAGCTGTTGCTTTTGTTGCAATTTACCCTGCTGCTGTTTTCCCTTTAATTGGGGTTGAGTTTGCAATTTCTCAACTACTGGTTTCTGAACTTTTACAGGAGTAGCAGATGCTACTGTGTGGTTGTTATTAATCGCATTTACAGCCTTCTTACCCTTACCTTTTACGGAAGTTTGAGATTCAACTAATTGCTTTACAGCCGTTTCTTGCTGTTTCCTATGCTTACGTGAATGCTGCGCAGAAACACCCAGCATACACATGATTGACAATATGAATAATAAAGAAAGACGTTTCATTTAAAAGTTCATTAGTTTGCCGAGGATATCCTCAACACTTACTTTTGTGTACTTATCAGATGGTGTGGTAAAAACTTCCCAATCGCTGGCATCGCTAAAGCTCTCAAGATCAAAGTTAGCTTTAAGTGTCTTCGCTGGCTTCTGTCCAAACTTTGGAGTATTGATGGTCAACATCTGACTTGCTGGGAAGAGCTTTGAACCAAACGCTTTAAAGTCATCATAACTCCATGAGAGCTTTGAAGCACCATGCGTATTGCTATTATAAGTAACAGTTGTCAAGACAATCTGATTGCTCTTAGGATTGACTGACCACTGATAATCCATCTTTCCATCTTTAAGACTTATCAAAGTAGAACCCTCTGTCTGTGCTTTGCTTTCATCAACAGCAAACTGTGAGAGGTCTGCTTCGCTCACTTTTTGCTGACGAGGAATGAACACCTGATTCCAGAAAAGTGACTGGAGTGAATAGAAGTTGATACCATTATCACGCAAGAAGCTTACCTCTTCGTAGCTTGCCTTTACATACTGCTTATGGATGCGGTCAATGAAGAGGACGTAATCCTTTGCAAACTCGATGCGTCCCACCTCACTACGAAGAATTGGAATCAGCAACTGCAAGCGGATAACCTCATCCTTACGCATACGCAAAATACCCGGTACGGTAATATCCTTACGTCCATCATTGAGCGTAAAAGTGAGGTTTGAAACGAGGTTCTTTTGGTAAAGTGCATTGTCAGCAACACGCTGCATGACAACAACACTCTGCATCTTGTTCTCCTTTGGAGCAGGTGCTGTCTGCTGTGCGACCTTATTATCCTGCACAGGTTTCTGCTGCATTACGGCTTTCTTTGTACCACATGATGCCAAGATAAGGGCAGTCATGCTTACAAGTAATATCTTTGTTCTTTTCATTCTGCTATGTATTTCTTTAATTGTATCTTCTTTCTCAATGTCGCATTCTCCTTATTTCCTTCGAGAGCTTTCCTCCAAAACTCAAGAGCTTTCTCTATATCGCCTGTTTGTGCATAGATATCACCAGCGTGTTCCTTTACAACATTGCTCAGAGTAGAGTCATTACGAATTGCTTGTTCGATATAAATCTTTGCCTCTTCGTAACGCTTTTGCTGGAAAAGAATCCATGCGTAGGTGTCGAGATAAGTGCTATTATTTGGCTCTGCCTTTATCGTCTTATAGCTCATCTGCTCTGCCTTTGTAAGGTTTTTATTCGCCTCACTGAGGTAATAGGCATAGTTATTCAATGCAGCCACATTATCTGCTTTCCACTGCAAACAACTATCATACGCTTGAAAAGCCTCATCATTGCGCCCCTTCTCATGAAGAATATCACCCATAATAGCATAGAAGTCTGACACAATATCTGGGTTACTGTCTGGCTTTATCTGCCCCACTCCCTTTCGGAAGGTCTCCAACGCAGCGTCGCTGTCATGCTTTTGGAACTGAGCCATACCTTGGAAGTAATAGAATGCCATCTCATCTGGATTATACTCTATGGCTGGTCGACAGATAGCGATAACCTTATCGTAGTCTTCTGTTTCCCAAATATTCTGTATCAGAGCCACTCTTGCACGCGAATTATCAGGTTCTACCTCAAGAGCTTGCTCATAAACGCGATTAATTTCAGCCTTTGGCCACTTGCGAAGTGTCATGTATGCGGCTTTAAGCATATAGATATCAGCATCTTCTTGTGGAACGGCTAATGCCACAGAGAACTGTCGCATCACCTCAGTACTATCTGGGGTGTTATCCTTCTGACTGCTTGTAATACTCTGACGGAGTAACTCTAACTTTGTTTCCTTCTCTGTTTTTGGCGATTGCAACAGTTCCTGTAGAATTGTTTTTACAGTTGCCTTGTCTCCAATATTATTATAATAATCCATCATGGAAAGCTTAGCAAGCGAGTTATCAGGGTCTTCTTTCAGTACATCACGGTACTTCTGGAGGGCTTCCTTCTTCTTTCCATTCTGCAAAAGCCAGTTTCCGAACATCACACGATAGTTCAGATCGAGCGGATGACTATCAACGAGCGACTTCAACTCATCATACTCCTTGCGCTTTTCTCCCATCTGTTCGTAGATTTGCATCTTACTAAGTGAAATCTGCTCATTGGTCCCTTCCAATGTTTCCAGACGTTCCAAGCATTTAATCATCATCTTGTATTCATTCTGGGAGCCGTAGAGTTGATAGAGTATTTGCAGTACATCAGAACGCGTTTTATTAGATTCATAAAGGCGTTCAAAGGCTTTGATGGCATTAGGATAGTCCTTCTGTGATACGTAGAGCTTTCCTAATTTTTCCTGATAAGCTGAGTTTTCAGGATCAAGACTTGCTGCCTTCTCGAAGTATTCACGTGCCAATGCATCCTTCTTCATATCCACATAAAATGAGGCTAACTGATAATAAACCTCTGGTGCTTGTGGATTAAGTTCGCGTGCATGGCGCAGAAGGTCAAAGGCAGCCGTGAGGTTGCCCATATCCTGCTGTCGCATTGCCTCAAGGAAGAAGTAATTATAGCTTTGAAGGCTATCCTTTCGATCAGCATGCATCGCCAAAGAGCCACCCAACAAAGCAAGAGCAAGAAGGGTACGGCGCATCTTTGCGACTTTCAATATAACGTTATTGAACATTTATCGTTTCTTTCTTTGTCTTTACTTCACACCCGTATGACCATATCCACCTTCACCACGTTCGGTCTCATCGAGTACTTCCACCTCAACAAATTCTGCTTGTTCGTGGCGTGCAATGACCATCTGCGCAATGCGTTCACCGTCGTTGATGGTAAAAGGCTCATCTGAGAAATTAATGAGTAGTACCATGATTTCACCACGATAGTCGGCATCAATCGTACCAGGAGAGTTGAGAATAGTCAGTCCATGCTTCAAAGCAAGACCGCTACGAGGGCGCACCTGTGCTTCAAACCCCACTGGGAGAGCGATATGAAGACCGGTTGGAATGAGTCTTCTCTCCATTGGTTGCAGTACGATAGGTGCATCGATATTAGCGCGGAGGTCCATCCCCGCACTCTGTGAAGTAGCATAAGCAGGAAGCTGCTGATGCCCTTTATTGATTACTTTTATCTGTGTCATTGCCATATAATAAGGTACAAAATTAAGCATTTAAAGCCACATTCATACATTTTATGAAGTAAAAAACTTGTTTTTAGCCAATTTTAATTACTTTTGTGTGTAGGTTTAAGCACCCCAACTAATCATCAAGTGATTTCATCAACACCCAACATTCAACACCCAACACCCAATCAACATTACTTTTGTGTGTAGCTTTAAGCACCCCAACTAATCATCAACAGAATTCATCAACACCCAATATTCAACATCCAACACCCAATTAACATTACTTTTGTGTGTAGCTTTCAAGTAGCTAATAAATCATCAACAGAATTCATCAACACCCAATATTCAACATCCAACACCCAACAAACCCCGCAATGAACTGGCAACAACTCATATCCAACAAGCGTCTCGGACAAGAAGAGCGTCACGCCCTTCGACACGACGACCGCTCTGAATTCAAGCGTGATAGCGACCGATTGATTTACTCCGCACCGTTCCGACGACTGCAAAACAAGACTCAGGTGTTCCCTCTTCCAGGTAGTGTCTTTGTGCATAACCGCCTAACTCACTCTTTGGAAGTGGCTTCCTTGGGTAAATCCTTGGGTGATGACGTAGCAAGAAGACTCATCGAAATACACCCAGAGTTGCGTGGTACGCTCTTTGAAGAGATTGGAACCATCGTGCAGACAGCCTGTTACGCACACGACATGGGTAATCCTCCGTTCGGTCATAGTGGTGAAAAGGCTATACAAGCCTTCTTTACAGAAGGACCAGGAATTGGCTTGAAGGAAAAAGTTAGCCCACATTTCTGGGAAGATATTACTCATTTTGAAGGTAATGCTAACGCTTTCCGCCTGCTTACCCATCGTTTCTTAGGCCGAAGAGAAGGTGGTTTTGTGATGACTTATAGTACACTTGCGAGTATCGTAAAGTATCCTTTCAGTTCTACATACGCCAGCAAACACGGCAAGTTTGGCTTCTTTGCAACTGAGGAAGATACTTATAAGAAGATTGCTGATGAATTAGGTATCATTCAAAAGGATAGCTCTGAGGCAGGTATCTGTTATGTTCGTCATCCACTAACCTACCTTATGGAGGCTGCAGACGATATCTGCTACGAAATTATGGATATCGAAGACTCACACAAACTCAAACTCCTATCCTTTGAAGAGACAGCCGATTTGCTCCTTGGCTTCTTCGATGAAGCCACCAGAAAGAGCATTAGAAAGCGCATAGAAGACGAGGGCGTGACCGATCAAAACGAACAGGTGGTTTACTTCCGTGCTTGTGCCGTAGGACTATTAGAGGCTGAATGCGTCAATGTCTTTGTTGAACATGAGAAGGATATACTCAACGGAACATTCGAAGGGTCGCTCATCAAGCATATTTCCGAACTTCCACGACAGGCTTACAAACACTGTACAGAGGTCTCTGTGGATAGGATTTACCGCAGTAAAGCAGTCCTCGACGTTGAGCTATCAGGTTATAAGATTATGGAAACACTGATGGAAGCACTCATTGGTGCTGCCGTTGAGCCTGAACACTTCCATAGTCAGCAACTTATCAGACGTTTTTCAAGCCAGTATGACATCCAAAGTCCTTGTCTTGAAACACGTATCATGGCAGTCCTTGACTTCATCAGTGGAATGACAGATATCTATGCACTCGACATCTATCAGAAGATAAACGGTATCAGTTTGCCGCTGATATAAAAAGCCTCCCCCGACCCCTCCGAAGGGAGGGGAGGCAAAAAGGAAAAAAGAGGGATGCGATTCTCACACTATTATCGCAGTTATTCACTCTTTCATAGAGACTTAAAGAAATTCTCTGGGAGGAGATTTGGGAACACTTCTAACATAGAAAATCAACAAAAAAGCACCCTACAACGCATTTGTCTTAACTCCATTTCACTCCTTCAACTCCTTTAACTCCTAAGTTTCCTTCACTCCATTTCACTCCTTCAACTCCTTTAACTCCCAAATGAAACAATGGAAAATCAACACAAAAGCACCCCACAACACATTTGTCTTAACTCCATTTCACTCCTTCAACTCCTTTAACTCCTAAGTTTTCCTCCCTCCCTTTCACTCCTTCAATTCCTCCAACTCCTAAATAAAAACAATGGAAAATCAATATAAGAAAACCTTTCCTGACCTCATGGTAGGAAAGAAGATTATCTACGTTCACGGCTTTATGTCAGCCGGTTCAAGCCATACGGTACAGATGCTGAGAGACTATATGCCCGAAGCAACTGTCATTGCGCCCGACCTCCCCATACATCCTGAGGAGGCAATGGAACTATTACGCAACCTTGTTGACACCGAAAAGCCCGACCTTATCATTGGTACTTCAATGGGAGGTATGTACACAGAGATGCTTTATGGTGTCGACCGTATCTGCGTGAATCCTGCTTTTCAAATGGGAACAACCATCAGCGAGAGTAATATGATGGGGAAACAGGTGTTCCAAAACGAGCGACAAGATGGCATACAAGAGGTTATCGTGACCAAAGCATTGGTAAAGGAATACAAAGAGATAACTGAAAAGTGTTTCTCACAAGTGACAGAGGAAGAGCAGCAACGCGTCTTCGGACTCTTTGGTGATGCTGACCCATTTGTCCACACCTTTGACCTTTTCCATGAACATTACCCTCAGGCAATCCATTTTCATGGTGAACATAGACTTATTGAGAAGGTTGTATTCCATTACCTCATGCCCGTTATCCGATGGATTGACGACCGACAGGAAGGCCGCGAACGTCGTACGGTACTCATTGATCAGAACACCCTCGCTGATGGATATGGTAAACCGAAATCAAGTTTGAACAAAGCTTACGAGTTCTTACTTGATAACTATAACGTATTCTTCGTGTGTCCTGCACCAACCAACAATCCATCAGCCATCACTGAACAACAGGCATGGATTGAAGATGCTTTCAGTGCACCAGCGTGGAACCATACGATCTTCACCAATCAGCCTCACCTTCTCTATGGCGACTACTTCATTAGTAGTACTGAACACGACGATTTCCTCGGCACAAGCCTACTTTTCGGTAGCGAAGAGTTCAAGACTTGGGAGGAAATTATCACATTCTTTGAACGCTTAGGAGGACAGTAAGCAGGCGAAAAGGCTCGCTTCGGTGAATTATTTTCATGAAAAAAAATATTTTTCATCGTGAAAAGAAATATTTATTTTCATGTAAATAAATTCTTCTCTTCATGAAAATAATTCACAACAATAGGCTTTCTACAATAAAGAATGCTCACAACCAACTGATAGCAAGGCAATAACACCCACTCAAAACATAACCCAATGAATTAGCCCCCACGTATAGTATAAAAACAATTCCTCTTTATTAAGAGGACTGGGGAAACCTTATCATAATGGCACACGAACTATTCTCACGTATCGCAGACATCCTTTCGGCACCTTCTGAAACGCAGGCTCTTATCATGCACGAGACACTCGTCATTGCTTGTCATGAAGGATTAAAAAACACCCGACATGGTTTCGGCAACCTTTCTTCGCAGGTGGAGTCGCTCTGCCGACAGCATAATATTGCCCCACAGGACATTGTGGCAATCCAGAAAATGCGCCGACATAGTAACTCTAATGCCCCCATTCTCCCTGAAGACGTGGCTTACGACTGTCGTGCCTTGGCTATCTTCGTGTCTGCTGTTGTGCAGGAGGCTATCCCGTCGTTCCTCGTTGGAAAGATTCCTGCACACGGACGCATCACAGAGAACATTCAGATTACGAATTATCGTTACATTCGTTGTATCGTTAGAGAGTGGGACGAGAGTACTATTCAGGTAGCTGTAACCAATCAAGACAGTAGCGAAGAACTCTTAACGGTGGACTATATGAACACACCAGACTACATTGATTTCAGCTACTTACGCCCATTGCTACGCGAAGGAATGCAGCTAAACCTTCTTGACTGCACTGTCACACGAAAGAAGGTCGTACCGCGCCTTATCGTCGTTGAGCCAGACTATCTGATAGATATCTCTACCATAGCAAACTGTTTTGAGACTTACGGACACCATCCGTTGCTTTTCATCGTCAACAGACTTACTCCTCGCCTCAGCAATAAACACATTGTATTGGGTAATTTCGCTGGTTCTGCACTCGATGATATCATCAATCATCCCGCAGAATACGACATTAAAGAAACCTTCCGTTCTAACTTCAGAGAGAAGGCTTTGGACTATGCGACCTGTCCCGACTTTGATGCAGCGTCTTTCAAACAAGATGCAGAACGACAGGTGGAGAATATCAAGGGGATTGTTGACGAAATCTTCCAAACCTTCAACCGTGAGAAAGCGATTCTTGAACCTTCCTTTGTATGCGAACGATTGGGCATACAGGGTCGTGTCGACTTGATGACAACCGACTTAAAACTACTTGTTGAGCAGAAGTCGGGAAAGAATACTTTTATTGAACGCAAATACAAAAATCCGCATGGCTCACTCCATGTTGAGAAACACTACGTGCAGGTGTTGCTCTACTATGGTATCTTGCAATATAACTTCCAACTCAGTCCGAAGAATGCACACATCCAACTCTTGTATTCAAAATATCCCCTACCCGACGGACTGCTCGAAGTGGAGCCACTGCAAAAGTTGATTCGTGAAGCTATCCGCTTTCGTAATCAAGCCGTAGCAACCGAGTTTTGGATGGCTGAAAATGGCTTTGATAGGATGTTGCCATTGCTCACACCGCAGACATTGAACGTTGAGAAACAAAACGATAACTTCTACAATAGATACCTCTTACCACAACTCACCGAGACACTGGCACCACTTCACCAGCTCAACGATCTCGAACGTGCTTATTTCACACGTATGATGACCTTTGTTATCAAGGAACAATTAGTGTCAAAAGTGGGTGTACAGGAAGGTGTAGGAAACAGTAATGCCGACCTTTGGAATATGCCTCTTGTAGAGAAGAAAGAGACAGGAAACATCTATACAAGACTGACTATCATCGAGAAAGAGCGTAGCAGCTCGTTCAACGGCTATGATACAATTACACTCGCTGTACCCCAACAGGGCGAAGATTTCCTCCCTAACTTTCGCCGAGGAGACATGATTTATCTCTATTCATACAAGAAGAACGAGGCTCCTGACGTGAGAAAGAGTATTCTTTTCAAAGGTTCTTTGCAGGAGATACATGGTAACAGACTTGTTGTACACCTCAATGACGGACAGCAAAACCCTGATCTTATCAGCGGAGATTACTTCGCTATTGAGCATGCAGGTAGTGACATCGGTGGCACATCAGCTATCAGAAGTCTTTACACCTTCATCACTTCAAACGAAGAACGCCGCCAGTTGCTCTTAGGACAACGCACACCACGCATCGATAAGTCTCTCACCCTATCCCGTAGTTATCATCCCGATTATGACGAAATCATCTTGAAAGCTAAGCAGGCACAGGACTATTTCCTTCTTATCGGTCCTCCCGGCACTGGCAAAACCTCGCAGGCTCTGCAATTCCTTGTGCGTGAGCAGTTGGCAGAAAACAGCTATCCACAATCATCATCAGCTTATTCAGCAGAAGATTCTGCGCACAACAAACTTTCAGAAACCATCAACACCCAACACTCAACACCCAACACCCAACCATCCATCCTCCTCCTTGCCTATACAAATCGTGCTGTTGACGAAATTTGTAATATGCTAACAGAGAACGAACTTGACTATATCCGCATCGGTAATGAGTTCAGTTGCGACCCGAAATATAGCGACCATTTGTTGAAGGAAGTGTTAGATGAGAATGCAACCCTCAACAGCATAAAGTCTACCTTAGCAGATGCACGCATCGTTGTAGCCACCACCTCAACAATGAACAGCAATGCTGCACTCTTCAATATCAAGCATTTCGACCTCGCCATCATTGATGAAGCGAGTCAAATATTGGAACCAAATATCATTGGCTTACTGACAAGCCAACACAGGGGAGGACGGGCCATCCGAAAGTTTATACTAATTGGCGACCATAAACAGCTGCCAGCGGTGGTACAACAGAGTGATACGGAAGTGCTTATTGAAGACGAAACACTGAAAGCAATCCACCTTAACTCTTGCACAAACTCTCTCTTTGAACGCCTTATCCTTACAGAGCGTGCAGCAGGAAGAACTGAGTTTGTTGGTACACTGCATAAACAAGGGCGAATGCATCCAAACATTGCCGACTTTGCAAACCGTAAGTTCTACGCACGCGAACAACTTGAATGCGTACCATTAGCCCATCAGTTGGAGCAGACATTAGCTTATAACGAAACGAGTGAGGACGAGACGGATGATGTCTTGAAGGCGCATCGTATGATTTTCATCCCTTCAAAGCCGTGTCGACAACTGAATATTTCAGAGAAAGTAAACACGGAAGAGGCACGTATCATTACCGACCTGCTAAGACGTTTATACCGACAACTCGGCAAAAACTTCGACCCACAGAAGTCTGTTGGTGTCATTGTACCTTACCGCAATCAGATTGCAATGATTAGAAAGGAGATTGAGAAGCTCGGTATTCCCGAATTAGAGGAAATCAGTATTGATACCGTTGAACGCTATCAGGGCAGCCAGCGTGACATCATCCTCTACTCCTTCACTATTCAAAGTCGCTATCAACTCGACTTCCTCACAGCCAACACATTCTATGAAGACGGTCAACCCATTGACCGCAAACTGAATGTTGCCATCACAAGAGCCCGCAAACAGTTGATTCTTACTGGTAACGAACAGACATTAAGACATAACCAACTCTTCGCAGAACTCATTGATTATATCAAAGAAAAGGGTGGATATTATGCAGAAAAGGCATAGTCTGAACAAAAGGGAATTTACAAACAAGACACACGTTTTCATCTTTTCTCCCTTATCATCTCCTTAATGCGCAGTAGGAGAAAGCAAAAAATAAAAGGAGATTATGCCAGAAATATCAATGGTAGAACCTGATACTCTGGTACAATCTCCTTTTATGATTTCTTCTGAAAAAGCTAATTAGACTTTAATGCAAGCCCTGCCTATGTGCCCAATCAATCGCATCTTGATGCGTTGTCATCTTTACGTTCTTATAGTTTCCCTCTATTGTACGAGTTGCTGTACCTTCTTTCCAAATATATTTATAACGGAGTTCTATCTCATTTGCACCCGTCCTGAGAAGATAAACATAACTTCCCTTCTGGAAGAAATGGTCATCATACCTATACAAACCACCAACGACAGAACCACCAGCTACCCAATCGCCGCCCTTTGTTAAGTCAACAATCTTTCCTGCCTGGCTCTTAGGAATAGAGAAACCAACAAATTTACCTGAGATACCCAATGGATAATTGACACCGATTTCACCTCCAAAATCACTGTAAAGAACAGGACTTATCCCATTATTTACATCATTGTCATCATCACTACCGCAAGCACTAAGGCTAAGACACATTACCAATGCAAAAACACTGGCTACAAGGGCATAAGTCCACTTCTGAATACTTTTACGCATATGATCTATTTTTTATAGTTAATCTAATCGCAAAGATAGCGTAAATATTGCAAATAAACAAGAAATAAAACTACTTTTCAACAGAACTCAACATACATAAATACAAAACTTTACAACTAAAAGTGAGCATTATAGCCGATAAAACTTAAATCATATAATCCTCTATTATCATCGTTTTAAACTTAAAAAAGTAAGCGCCTACATCGAATAACCATTAATTACTTTTTGACAGTATGACTCTTTTTTAACAACAAGTTGATATCTCCCCCATCATATATTGCATGGCGATTAGCGCTCAACACCATTGGTGTTAAGCCTCCGCACCATTGGTGTTAAGCCTCCGCACCATTGGTGCTGGGCATGAACACCGATGGTGTTGATGCCTAAACACCACTTCACAGACAATCAACATGACAGCAATCTATCGTTAGAAAGGACTTGCACAACCGACTATTAGCCTTGGTCATAATCTATTACTACATCACCATTTTGCCTTAAAAGTAATCATAATTATGAATTCTGAATTATAAATTATGAATTAAAACCTATCATATTTATGAATTATGAATTATGAATTATGAATTAACCCCTCTCCCCCTGCCGTTATTCGGCTGATTTTCCGTAACTTTGCAGGCAGATAAAAAGAAACAAAAGATGAAGATAGAAGAGCAAATTACCGTTGCTGCACTTGCAGCTGTAAAGGAATTGTATGGAACAGAAGTTCCTGAAAAGATGATTCAGCTGCAGAAGACACGCAGCGACTTCGAGGGTAACCTCACACTCGTCACCTTCCCATTGTTGAAGACTTCACGCAAGAAGCCTGAAGATACGGCACAGGATTTAGGTGAATACCTGAAGAAGAACTGTAAGGCTGTGGCTGACTTCAACGTTGTAAAAGGTTTCCTCAACCTCGTTATTGCACAGGCAGCATGGACAGAGCTGTTGAATGATATCAACGCTGACGAGAAGTTTGGCGAGAAGCGTGTGACAGACGAGAGTCCATTGGTGATGATCGAATACTCTTCACCTAACACCAACAAGCCACTTCACCTCGGTCACGTTCGTAACAACCTACTTGGTTGGTCATTGGCACAGATTATGGAGGCTAATGGTAACAAGGTGGTTAAGACGAATATCGTTAATGACCGTGGTATCCACATCTGTAAGTCAATGCTGGCTTGGCAGAAATGGGGCAATGGTATCACACCAGAGCAGGCTGGCAAGAAAGGCGACCACTTGATTGGTGACTTCTACGTACTCTTCGACAAGCACTACAAAGAGGAGTGCAAGCAGTTGCAAGAGCAGTATGAGAAGGAGGGATTGACAGCCGAAGAAGCAAAGGAAAAAGCTGAACACGAGGCTCCGCTGATTAAGGAGGCACACGACATGCTCGTGAAGTGGGAAGCTAACGACCCAGAGATTCGTGCTTTGTGGGAGAAGATGAACAACTGGGTATATGCTGGTTTTGACGAGACTTACAAAGCGTTAGGCGTTGGTTTCGATAAGATTTACTACGAATCAAGCACTTATCTCGCTGGTAAGAAGAAGGTGGAAGAAGGTCTTGAGAAGGGACTTTTCATCCGTAAGGAAGACAACTCCGTATGGGCTGACCTCACCAACGAGGGTTTAGACCAGAAGCTTTTGCTGCGTAAGGACGGTACATCGGTGTATATGACACAGGACATTGGTACTGCAGAGATGCGTTTCAATGACTTCCCTATCGACAAGATGATTTATGTTGTTGGTAACGAGCAGAACTATCACTTCCAGGTTCTCTCTATCCTCTTGGACCGTTTAGGCTTCAAGTGGGGTAAAGACCTTGTACACTTCTCATACGGTATGGTTGAATTGCCAAACGGAAAGATGAAGAGTCGTGAGGGAACAGTCGTCGATGCAGATGACCTTGTTGCTTCAATGATTGAGAATGCTAAGAGTCTTAGCGAGGATAAGGTGAACAAGTTGGAAGGTATCACTGAGGAAGAGAAGAACGAGATTGCACGTATCGTGGGTATGGGTGCACTGAAATATTTCATCCTTAAAGTCGATGCGCGCAAGAATATGCTCTTCAACCCAGAGGAGTCTATCGACTTCAATGGTAACACTGGACCATTCATTCAGTACACTTACGCACGAATCCGCAGTATTCTCCGTAAGGCTGAGGCACAGAACATCACCTTGCCAGCATCACTCAACGACGATGCTCCACTGAACGAGAAGGAGATTGCACTCATCCAGAAACTCAACGACTTCGGTGCTGCTGTCGCTCAAGCTGGTATTGACTATAGCCCAAGTGGTATTGCAAACTACTGCTATGAGCTGACTAAGGAGTTCAACCAGTTCTATCATGACTACAGCATCCTCAACGCTGACACCGAAGCAGAGAAGATTACCCGCCTGATGATTGCCAAGAATGTGGCTAAGGTCATCAAGAATGGTATGGCATTGCTCGGTATTGAAGTGCCTGAGAGGATGTAGCCCCACCCCGACCCTCCCCGAAAGGGGAGGGAGGCAAATTAGGATAAGATTGCACATAGTAGCCCTTTTCGAAGAGAGGGAAGGAAGACTATTTGGGTGAGGGGGATAAAAGTAAGACTTGCTTAGACTATGTATATCTACGAAACGGCTGATGAGATAGAATATGAACTGCTAAAAGCAAATGCTATCAAGAACAGACAGCACGCTACACAAGCAGAAAATCTACTTTGGTTATACCTAAAAGGAAAACAAAGTGGTTACAAGTTTCGTAGACAACATATCATCAAACAATACATTGCCGACTTCATCAACCTTAAATATAAACTTATTGTTGAAATTGATGGGAAGTATCATTTTTATGATGAACAGATTATAAAGGATGAGGAACGGACTCGTGACCTTGAACAATGAGGTTATACTGTCATCCGATTCACTAATGAGGAAGTCTTCAACCATCGGGAAGAAGTTATCAAGAAGATTAAAGAAACCATAATGGCAATAGACTCACATAACACGAATCAAGCTGGTGGTGCTCAGCCAAACATACAGACGAATTCTCAAACAAACACTCAGTCAGCTATCCAACCACAGCAGACTGGGGTTTCCCCCCTTTCGGGGGGATTGAGGGGGGCTGGTGCTTGGGCTGTTGACGCTGCTTGTTCAGGCAATCCGGGACCTATGGAGTATCAATGTGTTGACCTACAAACAGGGGCGAGAGTATTCCATTTTGGACCGGTAATGGGAACGAACAACATTGGTGAGTTCCTCGCTATTGTTCATGCTTTGGCACTGATGGAGAAGCAAGGTATCAAGGATAAGGTTATTTATAGCGACTCTTACAATGCTATCTTATGGGTGAACAAAAAGCGTTGTAAGACTACTTTTGTCCGCAATGCAGAAACAGAAGAACTCCATCAAATCATTGCTCGTGCAGAACATTGGCTGCGGACGCATAAGGTAACGACACCTATTATAAAGTGGGAAACCAAACAATGGGGTGAGATTCCTGCCGACTTCGGAAGGAAGTAAAGCCCCACCCCTACCCTCCCCGAAGGGGGAGGGAGACAAATTCGCATATGGTTTGGTATGAAAAAATGATTTGAAATAACAACAGAAAATAAAAAAGCTCCAGCAAGTTTTCACTTACTGGAGCTTTTTATTATTTCTCTTAAAAGCTTCCTCAACAACCTTATAAAGCGGAATTACATTAGATAGCAGTAGAGAATTACCTCTATAAAGATAATCCCTTTATCCTACCCATCCTCTATTTGCACTCCCCTCCCTTCGGAGGGGTTGGGGGAGGCCTCTATTAGGAGGCTTTACTATCCGTAGATAATATTACCGTTCTCGTCCTTATACTCATCGAGACCCTTCTCGTATGTAGCCATAGCGCGGAGGCTCATACCTACATTTGAGAAACCACCATCGTGGTAAAGGTTCTGCATTGTCACCTTACGAGTGAGGTCAGAGAACATTACGATACAATAGTCAGCACACTCATCAGCACTTGCGTTGCCCAATGGAGACATACGGTCAGCGAAGTCGAAGAGTTTATCCATACCCTTCACACCTGAACCAGCAGTTGTCATTGTAGGTGACTGAGAAATAGTATTGATACGTACGTGCTTCTCACGACCATAAATATAACCGAAGCTACGACCGATACTCTCCAACAATGCCTTAGCATCAGCCATATCATTGTAACCGTAGAAGGTACGCTGAGCAGCTACGTAAGAGAGTGCAAGGATTGAACCATATTCGTTGATAGCATCAAGTTTCTTAGCACTCTGAATCATCTTATGGAATGAAACCGCAGAGATATCGAGTGTTGTATCAAGCATCTTGTAGTCCAAGTCATCGTATGTACGGTGCTTACGAACGTTTGGAGACATACCGATAGAGTGCAAAACGAAGTCGATCTTACCACCCAAAACCTCCATTGAGCGCTTAAATACATTCTCCAAGTCCTCAACGTTTGTTGCGTCAGCAGGAATAACCTCGCAGTTTAACTTCTCAGACAGTGCATTTACTGTACCCATTCTTACTGCGATTGGAGTATTTGACAAAGTGATCATTGCACCTTCCTCAACTGCTCTTTCAGCAACTTTCCATGCGATTGACATCTCGTTGAGGGCTCCAAAAATAATACCTCTTTTACCTTTTAATAAGTTGTAACTCATAATCTTCGTTATTCAAATTTGGTGTAAAGGTAAGAAAAAAAGGTTGATTTTCCAAGAAAATACACATAAATTATATCTAAATGCTATCCACAAGTGACAATTTGCAGCTTTTTACATCCCCTCGCAAGCCAAATTAAGCAGAACAGTTCACTGCTACCCCAAACTATCTTAAGCCTATTTTCAACTTCTCGGAACTATCAATATTCAAAAGACAATCCCCCTTCTTTCACCATCAGAATAATCCTTTCTCAAATTATTTTCATGAAAATAAATATTTTTCTTCATGAACATAAATATTTCTTTTCATGAAAATAAATTCTTCTTGTCGTGAAAATAATTCCGAAGTGATAATTAATAGTTGCTATACAGTGATGGCTTCTTATTAATTCAAGGCGTAAAATCTATTTTTATTTTATGCCCATAAGCCTATGCAGCGACGTAACCTTTCATCTCTGTTTGTCCTATTTACCCCTTCTAACAAGGCTACGAACCGCATATACAAGGAACATTCCAGTAGAGCCAACCAGTGCCAAAGCCATATCCTTCTGTGCATCCCACATGTCACCTTGCTGACCATTATAATAGTCAGCCTCCTCTGCTGTCATGACTATCGTCAGTAACCATTCAAATAGCTCGTAAATCAAACTACCCGTTTGAATCATCATCCATGCCATTACAACAGCAACAAACGACTGTTGCTTTACCCATTTCCTACAAAGATAGACGAAGTAAGGGAACATCAATGCACCAAAAGAGAAATGCACTAAACGATCATAATGATTGCGTGGGTCATGGAAGAAACCTTTATCAACCAAACCTAATGATACTGCCCACTCCTTATAAGGAACGTAAGAATAAATGTAACGCGCTCCAATAACATGAAGCAGCGTAAAACCAACAATACCAATAAACGCTGACATCGGTAGCTTCTTTCTAAACACATCTATTATCAGCGGTATCAATAATAGTACTGTGCCAATATGCTGCAGCGTCTGCTCATTCGGATAGATTGGATGAATACAAGTTATAACCGTCACAATCACCACCAACAAAACAAGCGTCAGTTTTATTTTATCTATCATTTTGCAATTCTATTTTATACGATATCTGTGAGAGACAAAGGTAGGTATTTTTTTGAAGAATTAGCTATAATCTAATGTCATTTATCAAAATAAGCATTCCGAGTCTTGCCTCATGATAAACAAAAAAGTGGATTGCAATATAAAAGACACATCATCGAGTGCATTAACGAACTACTCAAGAACAAAGCCAACTTTGTTCACTCAAGACACCGCTCAATACACAACTTTATCATGAACTTGTGTTCTGCCCTTACAGCATACTGCTTCTTTGAGAACAAACCAGAGGCACTACCAGTGTATGTGGAAAAATCAAGGCAGTTGGAACTTTTTTCATGCTAAACTTATCCCGAACTCAAGTATACAATGCATTCAAGGAACTTTTCAAAATTATTGGTGTCCGATAAAACTTTTGGGGGGTATCTGTGTTAGTTAAAATAGACTTAAACTTATTATTTCTTAGAATTAT
The DNA here is from genome assembly GCA_963550695.1 of uncultured Prevotella sp. Classification (GTDB taxonomy): domain Bacteria; phylum Bacteroidota; class Bacteroidia; order Bacteroidales; family Bacteroidaceae; genus Prevotella. The sequence continues at coordinate 28,271 of CAUVDL010000033.1, forward strand.
CGGTTATTATAGGTCTTTTCTTATCAAAATAAGTGCATTTTATAATGCTTACAGTTTGAAACTGAAAACCAAGCCCCTGGATGAGTAAAACGACTGCAATACCGATGGATAAAGAGATACAGAGCTTTCAGTTTATTTTTACCGGACAGCAATATTTTGAAAAAATAACCCCCGAAGTCCAATTTTACAGGGCTTCGGGGAGGATATTTATGCTATTTTGAGTTTTACCGGACAGCAATAATAATTAACCTAAAAGAAGTATCTATTTCATTGGGAACGTGAAATGCTTCTTATCCTTACCATTAAGTCCCACATAATCCACCTCCATCTTGCCGTTTGCAATACGACATAACAAATA
>CAUVDL010000034.1:0-25933 GCA_963550695.1 uncultured Prevotella sp.
TCTTTGCACTACCAATTTACATATACCACATAAGTTATATGAAAGAATTAGCTCTGAAATACGGATGCAATCCGAACCAAAAGCCTTCACGTATCTATATGGAGGAAGGCGAACTCCCAATCACAGTTCTCAGTGGTCGTCCCGGCTACATTAACTTTCTTGATGCTCTCAACAGCTGGCAACTCGTTAAAGAGTTGAAGGCCGCTACTGGTCTGCCTGCAGCTGCATCGTTCAAGCATGTCAGCCCAGCTGGTGCTGCAGTGGGTCTCCCTTTGAGTGATACTCTCAAGAAGATTTACTTCGTCGATGATGTTGACTTCGAGCTTACACCGCTTGCCAGCGCCTATGCACGTGCTCGTGGAGCCGACCGTATGTGTTCTTATGGCGACTTCTGTGCGCTCAGTGACACCTGCGATAAGGAGACAGCATTGCTGATTAAGCGTGAAGTTAGCGATGGTGTTATCGCACCTGACTATACGCCAGAGGCTTTGGAAATTCTGAAGGATAAGCGTAAGGGTGCATACAATGTCATTAAGATTGACCCTAACTATATGCCTGCTCCTATCGAGAAGAAGCAAGTTTTCGGTATTACATTTGAACAGGGTCGCAACGAAGTGAAGCTTGATGACCCAGCACTCTTCGAGAACATCCCTACAAAGAACAAGACATTCACTGAGAATGCTAAGCGTGATCTCATCATTTCGTTGATTACATTGAAGTATACACAGAGTAACTCTGTTTGCTATGTGAAGGACGGACAGGCGATTGGTATTGGTGCCGGACAGCAGAGTCGTATCCACTGCACCCGCTTAGCTGGTAGTAAGGCTGACGAATGGTGGTTGCGCCAGTGCCCAAAGGTTATGAATCTCCCATTTAAGAAGGGTATTCGCCGTGCTGATAGAGATAACACCATCAATATCTACATCTCTGATGAGTATGAAGATGTGCTGCAGGATGGTGTATGGCAGCAGTTCTTCACAGAATGCCCAGAGCCTCTGACACGTGAGGAACGTAAGGAGTGGATTGCTAAGAACACAGGTGTTGCACTCGGTTCTGATGCTTTCTTCCCATTTGGCGACAACATTGAGCGTGCGCATAAGAGTGGTGTAGAATATATAGCACAGGCTGGTGGAAGTATTCGTGACGACCATGTTATTGACACTTGTGACAAATACAACATCGCAATGGCATTTACTGGCGTTCGTTTATTCCATCATTAAAAAGATTGTATATGAGTGATATTGACGATATTATTGAAACCGGAATGGTCTTTCGAGGTGCCTCGAAACCCAAAACCGATGATGGCAAGGTGAAAACCAAAGCCAAGAAAAAGAAGTATATTACTGGTGCACACGGCTCTGGCAGTGCAAAGCAGAAGGCTAAATACCGTCAGCAACGTGCTAACCGACACAAGTAAAGAAAACAACGAACGCCCTCATTTCTCCGTCCTTGTCAAAGGGAACTGGAGAAATGAGGACGTTTGTTATTGATGATACGGCTATTTACTCATAGCCATCACCAAAGTCTTCACCAGGATACTTCTCTAATAAACTGGCGAAACGAGGATTATAATGAGCCAACATAGCCGAATGGAAGCTTGTTGCCATCGTTATATCAGAGGTATACTTACGGTCTTTCTTTTTTGAAAATAAGGCAAGTGTTGCGTCAATGAAGTTGTGTGCCCACTGATTATTATAGGCCATTACAGCCTCAAATAAGTATTTGCTACGTGGCAGCATACTACTATTATCCTTCTTAACCTCATCGTCTCGGATACGCATCAACATCGGGATAAATTCTTGACAAGGCCAAATCGTAACCGCCAACAAGGCGTTGTTGGTTTCATCATCTTCTCTTTCTACATCCTCTTCTTTGTTTACATAATGAGACAAAGCACTCATTAAAATCGCTTTATCTCCCTCTCTACGAAAGCGAGCTAAGGCTTTCAACGCTTGATAGGTTCGCTCCTTAAGCGCAATCTCCTTTATCCTTGCGTAATAACTCGCCTTCGGTGGGAGTATTAATAAGAGTCTTCTGGTATACAGATAATTGGACAATCCTACTGCATAAAGTGCTAATGAGTCATTGCGCAAAGAATCTTCTTTACTTATGATCGTCTTTTTTCTACACGACTGAACATTACGTAAGAACACACTACCAACACGTTCTTCCCATCCAACATCGTCTGAACAGACATCTATCCTCGTCGTATCTGTATAATTCGAAAGCAATATGTCTTCTAAATGTACATACTTTCGACGTATCAGGGCATCTGTGGCAGCAAGACGAACGGCCGCGGAATAACTCCTACTTGTGAGTTCGCAAAGCTCTTTCGTAGTACATAATGAGTCTAACAAAGGCTGCACAATAGGAAAGGCTCTTGCCCCTTTGGACGTCTTTATATAAGTTATGTCTATACAATCCAACAAACTATCAACATTCAGATAACACTGTCTACTATCAGCATTAGACCTTTCATAGTATGTTCCTGTCCTATTCAATAGAAAGAGAACTTTCGCTATCTGCCCTTGTCGCTTGTCTGTACATGCAACCAAAAGCATACATATTGATAGGAAAAACACGATTTTCTTCATACGATACAACAAATATCTCGATACGGAATAAACGTCTCCTTAGACAGCAAAGATACTAAATTATTCACAAAGACATGCCTTTCAATCACATTTCCTCACCTTATTATATCCCGATCTGAGCGCTCAACACCACTTACACAAACACCCTTCTCGAATTCTTTTCATGATAAGAAATATTTTTCTTCACGACAAGAAAGATTTATTTTCACGACAAGAAAAATTTATTTACGTGACAATAAATATGTGACAACACATCATGTGGAAATTTATCGCAGGGCTATACCAGTGTAAATAGTGCCAAATCCCTCCTTTAGAATACGTGCTGAGAAGAAGTCGGAAGCATTATCATAGGTGCAGATAGCCGCCTGAAGGATGTTAGCAGTTGGTACACCGAGTTCTTCTAATTGAAGTTGATTACAGAGCGGAAGGTCGATATGCCATTTCTCATACATCCGTGCAATACGTTCCATAGGGAAGCCAGCTTCAGAAAAGGCGTCATATACCTCCTGACCAACCTCAAAGTTCTTTAATGAGATACATGGTCCTACAACCGCCTTAAGCTCCTTTGGGTTGGTACCGTACAGTTCTGTCATCTTACGAAGTGTATGTTGAGCGATACGTTGCACCGTGCCACGCCAACCGGCATGGGCTGCACCAATGGCATGATGAACAGGGTCATAAAAAAGAATAGGGACACAATCAGCCGTATGAACACCGATACAGACGTTACGACAATCGGTAACGACAGCATCTTTCCCTTCTTCCATCTCGTACTGTTCAGCGGCTGAAAGATTTAAAAAAGCATCCGTCACAATCAGACAATGTGTCTCGTGTATCTGATGCAAACGAATAACCTTATCCGCCTGAACACCAATCTCAGCTGCTACAGCCTGCAGATTCTCGGCTACAGCAGACGGTTCATCACCTCGATGAGGATTGATGTTGAGCGTAGCAAGTTTTCCCTTGCTAACTCCGCCATGACGGGTAGTGCTAAAGCAGACTACCTCCTCGGCAAGATTAAAGTAATGTAGAATAGGCTTAATCATTCGTGTATTCAAAATCTTCGAGGTCTTCTACCTCATCCAATTCGTCTATACCCACCTCTTCTACATCATCGATATCAGCGTCCTCGGCAGCTAATTCGGCAGCAAAACGCGACATATCCTTGTCACGATGGACAAGTGTATCTTCTGAAAGAATACTTTGCAGCTTATTACTTTCTGCATTAAGTTCTTTCCAAAGAATATCCTTCAAGTCATCAATTCCCTGTCCTGTAACAGCAGATATGAAGACAACAGGAAGGTCTGTTGGCAACGTTTCACGCAGCATCTCAATGAGTTCATCATCAAGAAGATCGCTCTTCGTAACTGCTAAGACACGATGTTTGTCGAGCATCTCTGGATTAAACTGCTGCAATTCGTTTAGTAACACCTCGTATTCACGCTTGATATCATCGGTATCTCCTGGTACCATAAAGAGCAGAAGGGAGTTTCGTTCGATATGACGGAGGAAACGCAAGCCGAGTCCCTTACCTTCACTGGCTCCTTCAATAATACCTGGAATATCAGCCATAACGAAACTTTGGTTATCACGATAGCTGACAATACCCAGCGATGGTTCCATCGTTGTGAAAGGATAGTTGGCAATCTTTGGCTTTGCACTTGAGAGAGAAGACAGTAAAGTAGACTTACCCGCATTGGGGAAACCCACCAGACCAACATCCGCTAACAGCTTCAACTCAAGAATAACAGTCATCTCCTGCATCGGCTCACCTGGTTGTGCATAGCGTGGAGCCTGATTCGTAGCTGTACGGAACTGAAAATTGCCCAATCCACCACGTCCACCTTTCAGTAGCAACACCGTCTGTCCGTCATGCATGACATCGCAGACATACTTGCCAGTCTCGGCATCATAGGCAACAGTACCACAAGGAACATCAATATAAATATCCTTGCCATCTGTACCATGACACTTATCACGACCGCCATTACCTCCATGCTCAGCATAGATATGACGCTGAAACTTCAGATGCAACAGCGTCCAATAATTGTGGTTACCACGGAGATAAACGCTTCCACCTTTACCGCCATCGCCACCATCTGGTCCACCATTAGGGTTATACTTCACATGACGAAGGTGCATGGAACCTCTACCACCCTTACCAGAGCGGCAGTATATCTTTACATAATCTACAAAATTACTTTCCATCTTTAAACTTTGAATTTTGAACTTTGACCTTTATGATTTGTACTGTAGCTTGAAATATTATTGATTAAGAGAAGAACGAGTAGTTTTAACGATCTTTGTCAAGACAGCTTCTATCTTTTGACAATCTTCTGACAAGGATTTAAACTCTGACTCATTAATATATTCTGCTTCCCTTAATAAATCAATCCAATAGTTTGACTCTGTTGCTTCTTTCAAAGCGATATTCATCTTACTACAAAAGTCAGCACGACTTTGAGCGTTCTTCCCTTCATGAACATTCGCACCAATACTCGTTCCAGAACGGAGAAGTTGCCGTGAAAGAACGTATTCCTTATGTTCATTAATTAGGTTCTTATATAACCGTACAACCCTCAATGCAAAACTCTTTGATAAGATATAGATATCATTCTCTACGATTTTTCTCTCCAACATGCAGTACAAATCATAAAGTTCAAAGTTCAAACCTCAAAGGTCAAAGAATCTACAGATTATCTATGACAGACTCAATACGTGCGAAAATCTCTTCTACAGTACCAAGACCCTCTACGTGGTGGTGAATATTCTCACTCTTATACCAATCAATTAATGGAGAAGTCTGGTTGTTGTAAACATTGAGGCGCTTCTTGATTGTTTCTTCATTGTCATCAGAACGGCCACTCTGCTGTCCACGAAGAAGCAAACGCTTCATCAACTCATCCTCTGGAACAAAGAGTTCAACCATAGCTGCCACATTGTGACCACGCTCAGCTAACATCTTCTTCAAAGCCTCAGCCTGAGGAATTGTACGTGGGAAACCATCAAAGATTACACCCTTGTGTTCCTTGCCAAAGCTATCGTATACGCTTGCAAGAATATCAATCATCAACTCATCTGGAATGAGCTGACCATTGTCAATGTATCCTTTTGCAGTCTTACCAAGTTCCGTACCATTCTTAATCTCGTTACGAAGTACGTCACCTGTAGAGATATGACCGAAGCCATACTTCTCAATCATCTTGTCGCTCTGAGTACCTTTACCAGCACCTGGCGCACCGAAAATTACAATATTCTTCATTATTCTTGTACTAAAGTATAAATATCTCTCAAGTTACGACCCTGCTGGTCATAGTCAAGTCCATAGCCAACAATGAAGTCATTTGGTATCTCCATTGCTGCATACTCAATGTTCAAAGGAACAGTAAGTTTACCAGGCTTCAACAGTAAGGTTGTTATATGCAGACCAGAAGGTTCGCGTGTACCAAGCGTTTCGAGCATACGCTTCATAGTTGCACCTGTATCAACAATATCCTCTACAATGATAACTTCTCTACCACGGATATCTTCGTTCAAACCGATAATCTCCTTAATTGTACCCGTTGAGGTAACACCTTGGTAAGAAGCCAACTTAACAAAGGATATCTCACATGGAATAGTGATATGCTTCATCAAGTCAGAAGCATACATGAACGAACCGTTCAACACCGCAAGAAAGAGCGGAGTTTTACCTTCAAAATCCTTGTTTATACGATCAGCTACCAGCTTTACTCTTTCCAAAATCTCGGCTTCAGGAATAGAAGTCTCAAACGTTTTGTCCTTAATTGTTACTCGACTCATTCTTCATTATTTATAATTTAGCGCAAAATTACGAAAATAATACCAAACTATCCGCATTTATTTTGTAAATTTGCCATCGTTATGAAGATATTTACAAGTGCCCAGATTCACGAACTGGACAGATACACTATAGAACACGAACCAATCAAGTCGATTGATTTGATGGAGCGTGCAGCAAAAGCCATTACTCGTGCTATCACTGAGGAGTGGTCGACACATACGCCAATTGTTGTCTTTGCAGGACCTGGCAACAATGGAGGCGATGCCCTTGCTCTGGCACGTTTGCTGATAAAAGAGGGATACAAGGTAAGTACTTACCTCTTCAATATCACCAACCATCTTTCTGAAGACTGTGTAACAAACCGTCAACGTTTGCTCGACAGCAAGCATGCAAAGGATTTTACAGAAATCACAGCGAAGTTTGACCCACCTGAATTGACCGCAGACACATTGGTGATTGATGGTTTATTTGGCTCTGGACTCAACAAGCCATTGGCTGGTGGTTTTGCCTCTTTGGTGAAATATATCAATCAAAGTCCTGCAAAGATTGTGAGTATTGACGTTCCATCTGGTTTGATGGCGGAGGACAACACGTATAACGTACGTGCGAATATCATTCACGCTACACTTACATTAACTCTCCACGAACGCAAATTATCCTTCCTTTTCGCTGATGCACAGCAGTTCATTGGTAGACTGAAAGTTCTCGACATTCGTCTGAGTCAGGAGTTTATTCAGAAGACTGAGGCACAATATTACCTATTAGAAGAGAACGACATTCGTTCACGTTTACTCCATCGTGATGATTTCTCACACAAAGGTAATATGGGTAATGCACTTATCATCGCAGGTAGTTACGGTATGTCGGGAGCTGCTATCTTATCAACACGTGCCTGCTTGCGCAGTGGTGTGGGCAAGGTAACAGTGCATACTCCTAAGAAGAACTACGATATCATGCAGATATCCGTTCCTGAAGCTATCTTACAAATGGACCATGAGGAGACTGCTTTCACCGAAGCCGTTGATACAGATGATTTCGATGCACTTGCAATTGGCCCTGGATTAGGCAGACAGGAGCCTACTGCGATTGCGATGATAGCGCAGATAAGACGCGCACAATGTCCTATCGTTGCGGATGCTGATGCTCTTAATATTCTTGCAAGCCATCGTGCATGGATGCAGCAACTGCCAAAGGGAATCATTATGACGCCTCATGCAAAGGAACTCGACCGTCTTACAGGCTCCCCTGCTAATGCTGACTATGAACGTCTCCATCGTACACGTGAGTTAGCAAAGTCTTTACAAGCATACATTATACTCAAAGGACACAACAGCGCACTCTGCCTACCTAATGGCAACGTTATCTTTAATTCAACAGGTAACAGTGGTATGGCAACAGCTGGTAGTGGTGATGTACTCACGGGTATCATCACAGCTCTTCTTGCACGTGGCTATCATCAACAGAATGCTTGTATGGTGGGAATGTACCTCCATGGTCTTGCTGGCGACTTAGCTGCAAAAGAATTAGGTAAGGAAAGCCTTGTTGCAGGAGACATCATCAATTACCTCTCTAAAGCCTTCAAGCTTTTGGACGATTGACGAAGTCTTCTCATTCTATGGTTATTGTTGATGGGTAATAAGCCTTCCAAGTATAAGCAACAGCCCCGCATGGTTCTTTCCATGCGGGGCTGTTGCTTGTTCTCTGTCCCAACCTACGAGGCACTGCCTCGTAGAAAGCAACACAAAAGAAAAGCGGCAGCTCCCCAAAGGAAAGCTACCGCTAATGTTTTATTTAATCAAGCAGACCTCAACAGACGATTAGTCGAGGTTAGCAAGCTTGTTCTCAGAACCAAGAACGTCTGTAATCTTATGCTTGTAAAGCTCCTCCATATACTCACGAGCCTTACCACAATACTGACGTGGATCAAAGTACTCTGGGTGCTCATCAAATGTCTGGCGAACACCTGCGGTGAATGCAAGACGAGAATCAGAGTCGATGTTAATCTTACAAACAGCACTCTTAGCTGCCTGACGGAGCTGATCCTCTGGAATACCAACAGCGTTTGGCATCTTACCACCATGTTCGTTGATGATATCAACATATTCCTGAGGAACTGAAGAAGCACCGTGGAGAACGATTGGGAAACCTGGAAGTTGCTTCTCGATAGCTGCGAGAACATCGAATGCCAATGGAGGAGGAACAAGACGACCAGTCTTTGGGTCACGTGTACACTGCTCTGGAGTGAACTTGTAAGCACCATGAGAAGTACCGATAGAGATAGCCAAAGAGTCGCAACCTGTACGAGTAGCGAAATCCACAACCTCCTCTGGCTTTGTATAGTGAGAAACCTCAGCTACAACATCATCCTCAACACCAGCAAGTACACCGAGCTCAGCCTCAACAGTTACGTCGAACTGATGAGCATACTCAACAACCTTCTTAGTCAAAGCGATATTCTCCTCATATGGAAGAGAAGAGCCATCAATCATTACAGAAGAGAAACCGAAGTCTACACAGCTCTTGCAAGTCTCGAAGCTATCACCATGATCAAGGTGAAGTACAATCTCTGGATGGTGACAACCCAACTCCTTAGCATACTCAACAGCACCCTCTGCGAGGTAACGGAGAAGAGTCTGGTTAGCATACTTACGGGCACCCTTAGAAACCTGAAGGATAACTGGTGACTTCAATTCAGAAGAAGCCTTGATGATAGCCTGAAGTTGCTCGAGGTTATTGAAGTTGAATGCTGGGATAGCGTAACCGCCGTCAATTGCTCTCTTGAACATATCACGTGTGTTCACGAGACCTAATTTCTTGTAATCTACTGCCATAATTTTTATAATCTTTTAAAATTAATAAGTCTATACCTATTTACACATGCAAAAGTACGGTTTTATTTTCTGATAGCCAAAACATCGTACATATTTAATAAACCCAAAGTGTTAAAATCCGTAATAAAAGACAATAGTTTTCGGAATAAAAGATAATTAGGCTTAAACGTTCACGATTTATTTTATTCACCTTGCACTTTTTGAAAGTTATTGTTTTATATCAATCAAAACGCAGTCTTTAATCCATAAAAAGCCGTACCTTTGTAAATAGGTTAATATTACTCGATAATGATGAGGCATCACCCATAGGGAAATTACAAAGAAAAAAGTATTAAAACAAGATGAAATATAAGATGATTGTGCTTGATTTGGACGGCACACTGACCAATAATAAAAAGGAAATTACCCCACGTACAAAACAAGCCCTCATGCAAGCCCAAGCTGCAGGGGTACACGTAGTCTTGGCATCTGGACGACCTACATACGGCATCGTCCCTTTAGCAGAAGAATTGAAACTGAAAGAAAGTGGTGGTTATATCCTTGCCTTTAATGGAGGAAAAATTATCGACTGCTCCAACAACGAAGTTCTTTTTGAACAGAAGTTGAACGAGCAACTCGTACCTCACCTCTATCAAGAGGCAAAGAAAGCCGGAATGGAAATCCTAACCTATCAAGGTGAGGGCATTGCTGCTACTAATAAAGATAACGAATACGTACAACATGAGGCTTTCATCAATAAGATGCCTGTCATGCAATATAATGATTTCCTCAATCAGTTAGTCTACCCTATCAACAAATGCCTGATTGTTGGCGACCCAACCCCACTCCACGAACTAGAATTGAGATTAGCCAAAGAGTTGAAAGGAAAGATGGATGTCTATCGTTCTGCCGACTTCTTTCTTGAATGTGTACCACTTGGTATCGACAAGGCACGCTCTCTTGACCGTCTTATCTCATCGCTCGGCATCAGCCGCGAAGAGATTATTGCCTGCGGTGATGGTTATAACGACCTTAGCATGATTCGCTTTGCCGGACTTGGTGTTGCTATGGCTAACGCAGCAGAAGACATTCAGCGTGAAGCTGACTTCGTTACTTTATCAAATGAAGAAGATGGTGTTGCGCACGTCATTGAACGCTTTATCCTCTCACCAGAGAACATGAATTAAGATGGTATCTTCTACAAACAACGTATCTGCTTATTAGTCGGCATTGTAAACTATTTTCACACAATTCAAAATCAACATATGCTCTTTTGGCTTCTAAAAGACGCCTAATTGACTTGCAAAAGATGCCCTTTTGAGGTCTAACTAACGCCCTTTTGAAGTCCAATTAAGCACCTTTTACGTCGCTACTTTATAACTAACTGAATACATGATACTTACAAAGGCGACAAAAACAGCCGTTTTTACCCTAAGAATAGGGTAAAAACGGCTGTTGAATTGTAAATAAATTTTTAAGCAAGCAAACTCTTGGAGTACGACTTGAAAAGGTTATCACTCAAATACGATTGGGATTTAAAATCCCTTTCAACAAGAATGTAGCATTCTGATTACGTGCTACTCCCTTTGTTATCTTATACGAATAAGTGATATTCTCGCCTAATTCTATCTCAAAACAATAGTTATGAAAACGCCCAGCATATTCCTCTTCCATCTTTGAGAGTTCAAGATCGTGCGTGGCGATAACACCTGTCACATTGCGCTCAGCGATATATTGTAAGAAAAGACGAGAGCCATTCAACTTATCAAGTGAGTTTGTACCCTTTAATATCTCGTCCAAAATAATCAGACTTGGTACATCATCACGCAGCGAGCCTAACAACTTCTTCAAGCGAAGTAGCTCTGCATTGAAATAAGAAATACCATGGGTAAGGTCGTCCGTCGTGCGCATACTCGTAAAGAGATGGAATACTGAGACCTTCAACTGCTTAGCAAAGACAGGCAAACCATTCATCGCTAAGAGGTAATTAATACCCAACGAGCGTAAGAAGGTACTCTTACCTGCCATGTTTGCACCCGTAACAATATAATACTCATGGTCGTGGATCGTGAAGTCGTTTGCCACAGCCTTCTCGCCAAGGAAGGGATGATAAAGACCTTTCGCTTCGTAGACAACCTTATTCTCCTCGCTGATTTCGGCCTTTACTGCTCTATCTTCATTCAGCCGATAGTTACCCATTGACACCAAAGCATCAAAGAGATTTAGACTATCAATCCACTCGTTCGTGCGCTGCTCATACGTATGTTGCCAACGAAGGAAGAGTCTTACGATAGCAATGTCAATCAAAGCAAAGCTATTGAAGACAAAGACTCCAACCTCGTTACTTCTGTTATCAATCTTTTGTAAGATAAGTTCTAACTGCTCAAAAGATTCTTCCGCACCCGAAAGTTTTTCTTTCAACGTTTGAAGTTCAACAGACTTAAACTCAGTCATGTTAATCAACTTCAATACTTGCAAGTAATCATCTACCTCTGTGTGTACCTTTGCTATCAGCTCAGAAATGACACGCATGTGCTTATGCCCACAAAGAAAAGAGAACATAAAGTTAAATATTCCCCACCATACTGGCAGCAAAGAGGGAACCAAACCCATAACCGAAAGTACAATACTCACGTAGAACCCGAGTAAATCGGCATAACAGAAATAACGTAAAAGAGAGCTATGAAAAATCTTTGGAAAGCTTTGGCGATGAACATCCATCAATGCCTTCAAAACCTCTTCTGTATTAATACGCCCCTTTACGCCCAAAGACTTAAATTCAGAAAGGAAAGTTTCTTCCTTACCCAACTCGTCTATGGAAACCATTCGTTGACGTATTTGTCCAACAAGTTCCTCCCTCTTCGCACTTCCCCACTCCGTAGACAGACAAGCTGCCAACTGGTCACTACCACCAGTTGAGATGGTGCGATTCATTCTTTGAAACAGCGAACCAGTGCCGAAAACATCCATATCAAAGGTATAAGGATGTTGCGGATTAACATATTGTTCGCCAGCATCAAAGCCTGAGAAGTTGCCATTTAGATAGTCTATCTCATTCTGATAAACTCGCAACAGAGCCTCTGCCACCTTTATCTTTCGGTCGTTCAGCACATCACGACGACGAATATAAAGATAAAAACAAAGAGCAGCCAAGGCACAGAGGAGTGTCCAAGATGAATCAGCCAATAAGGTGTAGAGGACTACGAAACCAATGGCAACTAAAAAAGAACCGATTTCTGTCAGGATAAAAAACCGACTACGGCTACGGAGAGAGACGAGCATATTGCCCGCCTCTTCTGCCTTATACTGATACAAATCAGTCAAATCTTTATTCATACGTAAACAAATATAATATTCAAGGGGTGCTAATCCGTCACCACCTCTTTGCTCACATGACCATCGCTGTACTTCACTATGTTGATTCCCTTTTGTGGAGTCGAAATACGACGACCGTCAAGTGTGTAGCGCTCCGCCTCAACAGCAGTGCGAGTTCCTTCTGAAACAGAAGAGATAGCAGTAGTGTTAAAATCTGAAATACTGCACTTAGCAGCGTTCTCTATTTTACCAGTAATTGTATTAATTAGCAAGACACAGACACGTAGATTTTCCTTCTTCTGTATGACGTTCTTACTTTTAATATTCTTAAAAACATACTTGTGACTTTGTGTTTCATCTGCCTTTATCGGTGCTTTAAGGTGACCTGTTATTGCAGACTTTACTCCATCTGCTGCAATAGCAACAAAGTTGTTTTCAAGATTATAAATAGTTCCAGGAGCATAAACAAAATAATCGAGTTCTTCTGATATGCCACGATACTCCGTATGACCACTATAATAGTTAGCTTGTTTCCAGTAGCGGCTTGACATTCCATCCTCTGTCAGAACGTAAGCGAAGCCATAAGGAGCTTCTTCTCGGTTCACTCGGAAGGTTACGCTGGGAGTCACTGTGATATTATTCTTCTCCTTGTCCCACATCGCTGACACTTCTATATCCATATAAGCACCTTTTGAACGTTCTGTTTCAAACTCTGTCTGTGCCGTATAAGAATTAAGCGTTAGGTCTCTATTCATGGTCAATGAAGGACGATTCCTGTATTCTGCAGCCTTCCAAACATAGTCCTCACAATTTAATGGCTCATAACCACGTCCCGTATGGATAGCAATACCAATGAAATCATCACCATACTTATGTGCAAGATTCTCCATTAATGCTATACCACGTGGACAGTATTGGCACCACATTCCAGTGTACTCTTCAACAACAACTTTCCGATGAGGAACCTTAGTAATAGTTACTCTCGGAAGTGTTGCATAGTTGATCGTAGCATTATTCCGTTCTCCATTTACTTTAGTAATCGTGAAAATAAGATCATCTTCACCTATTTCTGTATATGGTGGGACATCAACTTCTATCACAGCATCATCATAACGATTCAAAGCTTGAGGCATAACATAGTGCTTTGAAGATAATTTCTGCCCATTAAAAGAAAGTGTATAATCAAAGCTTCGGACAACAGTTCTACCATAATTAGAAACTGTCATCTTGCCCTTTACACTCTTTGCAGAAAGAGGTACATATACCTTCTGCCCTGCTGCAGCAATAAGACTATGGTCTTGTGCATTAACGTTTACCGCATAACAGATGACCGCGATGAACGTAAGAAACTGTATATAAAACTTACTTAACATATCAGATTGTGGTTATTAAAGGTGTTTATTTAGCGAACAACGTACTTCTTTGTAGAAGCAATACCCTTCTGCTTCACAATGTAAATACCCTTAGGAAGATTTGACAAAGACGTGAGCTGCTTATGCAACAACACACCCTGAGTATTGTAAACATCGAACGAAACGCCCTTCTGTGAAGCTACCGAAGCGATACCTGCTGCGTTAACATCAAACTTAATGGTAATTGATGGGCCATCCTTCTCTTCCTCTATACCAGATTTTTTTGATGTAAGTTTCAGCGTTACCTCACACTTCTCGCTTTCACCATACAGGTGTTCAATATCAATAAATTCTTTCTGAGAACCAACAGCTAAAAGCTTACTATTTACCGTGTATGTACCAAGTTCATCATTAAATGTACAATTGCCTAAAGCACACACCTGCACACTACCCTCTTCAATGCTATTAATCGTATAGGAAAGAGTTACATTTTGATCCTTATCAGACACATTCTGAATATAGACCTTACCAGCAATCTTTCTCTCATCAGGATTTGCATCTGAGGTTTCTGCTTTATTTAAGACAATGGTTGTGTTACTTTTAATAACATTACCCTGCTCATCAACAAAAGCAACATCATTAGAACTTGTCTGTGCTTGTGCACTAACAAAAAGACTGGTCAACAAACCAACAAAAAAGAGTAAACGTAATTTCATATTCTTATTTTTAATGTTAATATTCTTAATTGATTATCAATCGTTTATCAAAGCGAAACCTTTTGGCGTACAACCTGCAATACTCCGCTTTCGTTATAGAAGAAACCTACTATCCATGCCTTGTTTGGTTGGATTCCTTCAGGAAGTGTGTATGTTGTCTTCTCCTTATGGACACTCTTTGTAGAGAGCGTTAACTCTGTGCCCCATTCCCCATTAATAGCTGCACGGAACACGTGATTATGCACATATTCTTTCTCCACTTTATTGTTTGGAAACATCTGTGGAGCAACGATGCTATCCTCAACTAACCATAGCTGTAGCTTTCCCTTCACATCGTCAGACAAAGTTTTCAAGTCAGTTTCAATCTCCACCATGCGTGTAGCAGCCTCATACTGACATTTAAGGTCTATATAGACTGTTGTTGTCTGAGCGAACTCATCATAGATACGTCCTGCCCAAGCATCTTTAGCGAGTACACCTCCACGACGATTGATAATGGCTTTTGGCACATTTGGAACCGCCCAATACTTGTAATAGGTATCTCCCACATCAGTGCGCAAACCCACAAATCCAGCCGTACTCTTGATAGCAAGCGGTCCTGCATGGAAAGCAACAGCAATCAATTTGTCTGCACCATAAAGCTTTTGCTGCTGTGTAATAGCCTCCGCAGCATCTGGACAGAAGATGCAACGTTGCCCAGTAAAGTCCTCGATGAGTACATTTCGCTGAACAGTTGCAGGTGGAATCTCTATCAATCGTTCGTCAGAACCAACTGAATCGCAGCCTGTCAGAAAGGCGACTGCAGCCAAAAGGCATATATAAAAACTTTTCATTTCTATCAGAAGTTATAATTATAAGAGAGTGTCAAACCCTTTGTTGCAGGGATATAACGACATACACCACCCGAACAGTTAAAGCCTGCACGTGTACGACCATAGCCTAATTGCAGTCGATGGGCCCCACCGCTATAGGTTACATAACCTTGGTAGTAATGCACCCGGGTGTTACCAACGTTATAAAGGTCGCTCAATGTGAACATCCAATGCGGTGCAAGCGATAGCTCAGCCAATCCAAACAACCAATCCTTGTCTCCATCTTTCGATGCAAGATACTGTCCTTCTACACGCAATGTTGTGTTAGGTGCAAGCTTTTGTTTGACATCTGCCACAAAGATATGCGAATTAAGCATTCCTCCATGTCCTTCGAGTAGCGTTTGATTGTAACGCTGATACATATACATCAGATTGAGTTTCGTATCTTTAGCAAGGCGTTTCTCCACCTGAATGTCAATATCTTGATAGTAGGTAGCGTCCCCCCACGCCCAAAACGGACTACCATAGCCATCTGTTCCTATTTCTCCTGCACCATTCTTACGCACAGAGTGTACATGTGAGAAGTTCACCTTAGCGGTTGTACCATACTTTCCTCCTATCGTAGAACCCTTAGGGAAGGTATAGGCAACTGCTGCCTGATAAGCCCACTCACCATCAGGACGAGTCGCGTATGGATAGAGAGCAGCCAAAGTATAAGTATGCTCCATCGTGAATGGAGGCAGATGATTGACGAAAGAGGATATTCCCTCCATTCCTCTACGACTGCGGAAGCCCATATTCGTACTGCGTTTTGCCTGCAGAAGCAGACTCATTCCACGCTTTGAATAGGAGCCCGAAAGCATTGCTACATAACCATTACGATAGATGTAACCATTATCATGGGAAGGATCCTGCGACTTCATTGCCATCTCTGCCAATATGTTGAACGAGCGATGCTGCAAACGTAAACGAATATCAAAGGCGTTTACGTTGAGAGGAAGGCGCAAACGATGAGTTGGGTCAACCATTATCACTTCGTCTCTCTCATGTTTGTTAAGATAGGAAGCACCTAAGGTAATATAGGTGTTATGCAGTTGGAGGGACTTAAATAACTCGTCAATATTCCACTCTACATCGGCACCTGTCATCCAACTCTTATTGTGATTCCAATATCGACGCTGACGACCAGTCAATACCTTCACCGCAACACTAGCCCAAGGACGATAGTTTAAACGTGCACCTTGTAGAGAATTATCAATTCCTAAACTGCGTTCTTCATACGAACGAAGAATAAAACCAGAGCCAAACTGCTCATAGAAGCTACCCAAGGTAAGCTCAGCATTCTTGTAACGACCTTTCAAATAAGCGTATGGGACACCCCAACCTTTGAAGTCGTTCTCGAATCCCGGAAGCGGATGCTTCAAATACTCCAGTCGTGCACCAGCCTCTACATAACGGCTCGATAACTTCAAGTCGACATAAGTATTTGTCAAGAAACGACCATCTGTAGCCTCAGCACCTGTCGTACTGTCCTTTTGAGCCAACAGCATATCGCTCTGAATACTTCCAGAAAGGCGTAGTTTATCGGATTCCTCTTGTGCACAAAGAGAAATACTACCCATACCGATGAGTAGTCCTATCATCATCCATCTTTTCATAGAATTACTTGCCAGCTGCTTCTTTCACCTTTTTATATAGCTCTACTTCAGCACCATCGGTATAGCCGTTATGCTTATAAACTATCTTGCCCTGTCCATCAAGCAGTACGGTATAAGGTACAGACTGAATACCTAACGAACGACGAAACTCGCCGTTAGGGTCAAGCAAAACATCATATCGCCAGCCATTCTGGTCGACCATCGGCTTCACCTTGTTGACATTCTGTGCCTGATCGATAGACACAGCAACGACTCGAACACCCGTTTCTTGCTGCCAATCATCATACACCTCATCAATGCTTGTGAGTTCACGGTTGCAAGGCTTACACCAAGTAGCAAAGAAAGCTATGATAATAGGTTTGCCGTTGTTAGAAATAGTGTCGGTTTGTACGGTCTTTCCCTCTATGTCTTTGAGAATCAACTTAGGCAGACGATCTTGTGCAGCCGCTGCAAAGCTAATCAACAACAAACAAAGGGACAAAAATAATTTATTCATAGTTTTTAGTTATATTGAGTTTCAAAAATACGAAAAAAATGCGATACAACAAAGAACAAATAGCCGAAGAAAAGCAAGATTATATATCTTTACCGATTTTAAACAAATCCACAAGCCCAATTATAAAAACAAAACATACCATCAATGGGGGGAAATATGCCTTCTAATCAAATAAGTATTAACTGCTTTCAGATATACTACTCGCTTCCAAGATGTGGTAAACACAACTCTACTCTACGAGCTACTCCCCTATATTTGACGCTTAGCACAATTGGTGTTAGTACTCCGCACCACATGTGCGAAGCCTTAGCACCACATGTGCGAAACATCAGCACATAGATTTAAAGCAGTAAGAACTAATCTATTAGAGCCTTATTATAGATAATAAATACCACTTTCCAACCTTATAAAAGACTTCTTTCCCATACATGACTCGTATTAAACGCCGTCTTACAGCCCTTTACCTGCTACTAAGAAGCACTTATATAAATAAAAAAAGATTACTTGTTGGCAACCTTAAAGTTGCTGACAAGTAATCTTAAATTTATACGTAGCTCTTTCTATTGATAGCTTACATTATAGCATTTCTCCTATCAAAGCCATTATATTTACTTAGTACTATGCTTTTTCTTAGAGCCTTTCAGCCACATATAACCCATCAATAAGATGAAAGCAGCCAAAATACAAAGTAGCTGTATGGCATATTCTTGTGGGTGAACCCAGAACTCCTTAAAGAAATTAATACGTCCAAGAATCTCTACTGGAGTCCAGAAAACAATCACCGTTGCGATTGCCATACGGATATTTGCACCCCATGAAGCAATGTAAAGCTGCTTCTTAAACATATAAAGTGCACCGATAAAACAGCCTATACCCACTAAGAAGGTCACAGGATGATGGTCGCCAAGAAAGTTCTTATCATAGCAGAACATCAGTAAAAGATAAGAAGCCCAAAGAATCATGTTCACCTCCATAAAGGTGACAATAGATGTATGGCGAGTCATTGGCTGAAAAGCAATCTCATTCTTACGCTTTCCAAAAAACCGTTTCTGAATCCATGTGATAAAGTTACAACCGTTTCGTGTACTAAAAATATACATTGTCATCATCATCATCCAGAAGCCAAAAGAAGCTGGGAGAATCAAATATTCAGGCTTTGTTACAATCTCTCCGTTTTCAATCTCTGGTTGTACACCAAAGCGGTGAGCGTAATATTGGAAGAGGAACTCCACCCAGCCGGTCCAGAAAAGCAAACCACCAATAAGTCCCCAAAGTGTCTGACGAGTATCACCTTTGACAAACACACCGATAATGACCATTATCAAACCTACGAATCCCATAGCAAAGCCAGCATAATGTACGGCTTCAGTAGTCATGGTCTTTTCCATCATGATCATAAGAGCATGACCCAAAGGCATCGTGAACAACACAAGGATAAACGAGGCGAGTGTTCGCCATAAATAGATTTTACTTTTTCCCATAAATTAAAAACGTATTGAGAGCTTAAAATAGTTTATCAACATCAACTGACATACCAATCATTAAGTTTGTTCCATCAGTCAATGGACAGTTCAAATAATAATATTCTGGTTTATAATTAAAGATGTTATCAAGAATTACACTTACCTTCACGCCCTTTGTAATGCGCTGCACCAAGGAGAGCTTAAAGAGTGCGTATGCTGGGTAATGAATCGTTTTTATACCCTTAGAGATGTCATAGTAATCAACAAACTCTTCATTATCAACAGCTGAGAGGAAGCGTCCATCAAGTCCGATGTTCGTTCCATAGTTCTTCGTCCACTGATGGTCCCAATCTATGTGACCTGTCATAGAGTGTTTGCGCGCAGGTATATACTGATTGTTTACAGAGTTGCTATTCTTGTCTTTTGGCAAGCGTTCATTGGTATAAGCATAACTTAAACGGGCGGTAAGACCATTTGTCCAACGCGCTTGTGCCGTTGCTTCTCCTCCACTAACTGTATAGTTGTCCAAGTTAAGATAAGGAAGACGTGGGATAATGTCTGATGGATTCTTATAGTAAGGTGCACCTGTTGCAATCTTATTTTCAATCTTGTTGCAATAAGCACTTACTGTAAAGTTATAACGACCCTTAGTATAATCAACCGAAGCATTGAAGTTCTGGCTTACTTCTGGTCGTAAAGAAGGGTTACCTTCGACTATCCATATACCCGACATATCAAAGTTATAGTACTTCTCTTTCAATGTAGGAGCACGGAAACCCATACCATAACTGAAACGAACATTCAAGTTATGTACTGGCTGATAACGTGCGCTTACCTTCGGAGTCAGCCGTGAGATGCGTCCATCTGAGAAGTAGTCGTAACGCAAGGCACCCACAACTTCCCACTTCGGACTAATGTTCCAGTCGTATTGTGCAAAGGCATCGAAAGAGTCTTGCTTACGGATTCGTCCCTCTAAGTTGGTATTGAAGAGATAATCATGCATATAGTCTGCACCCACAGAAAGGACGTTATCTCCCTCAAAAGTGTGATTATAAAGCAAGCGAAGACTGTTCTGTACATTTGAATAGTCACGGATATCCAGTCGAGTGATACGCTGATAGTCTGACTTATCATACTGATCAAAAGCATAGGAGAAGTCAACACTATTAACAAGGTCTGGCGTCCATGTTCCACGAAGACCACCCGAAAAGTCACGATAGCGTTCTGGAACCTCTGATGTACGTACCAATTGACGATAGAAATAGCCTGCACGCCCTGTCAAACGAAGCTTTTCATTCAACCTAAAAGTGAGCTGTTCCTTAAAGTTCCAAACTGCATCACCATAGATAGTCGAAACTACTCGCGTGATTGGATTGGGTCCATTGTGTACATTAAAGTTGTCTGAACTATTCCTATTAACCGTCAGTAAATTATTCCACTTACCTCTTGCGTATTGCCATGACATACCATAACGTTGCTCGTTGTGGCGACCAAAACGCATATTTAAGTTAAGTGCGCATGGATTAGGCTTTTTCTTGGTGATGATATTGATAACTCCACCAGCAGCATTAGAGCCATAAAGCGCAGAAGCTGCACCTTTCACAATCTCGATATGATCAACATTATCCATACCAATACGAGTGAAGTCGACATCGTCCATCGTCTCACCAGCAAGGCGTTCACCATCTACAAGAATCAACATACTCTGTCCACCAAAGCCAGAGAAGTTCATGTGTACTTGCTGATTCATGGCGTATGAAAACTCAATACCCGGTATTACCTGCTGCAATACATCACGCAGATCAGTGGCATCGGTCTTCATGATATCATCAGCTGTGATGAGTTTCGTCAACACAGGAGTTTTGGCAAGCAGTTTCGGTGTGCGTGTTCCCGTCACTACAACCTGTTCTAATTCTAAGGATTTATAAATAGAATCAGGCAACTCATCCGCCAACATCGTTGTAGGAAGTAGACAGACAAATGCTGACAGTATAATGGTTTTTCCTTTCATAACCCATCAAAAAATCTCATAACCTTATCTCTATTCTTCAAAAGAACCGATTGCAAAAAGGTTTTGTGTTCTGTTTAATATGGATATTTATAATTGATTCTCAACCAACATTTGGTTCCATCGGCACCAATATAGTTCTCCAACTGCAAAGCAGCATACTTACCATTCTTCAGACGAAGAATAAACACATGGTTATTCATGGTAAAAGCTGGAGGCATTGGGGGTATTTCGATTTTCAACCAAGAAGAAAGAACTTTATTGATACGTATTCCTTGACAGCCTATCAGACTCATAAGCATCTGAGATTGGTCCTCCCATACTTCGTTCTCTGTCCATTCATCTTCTTGGAATGTTGCTCCCAAGAAGGAAGAACTATTCTTCGGGATGTCATCCATGGAAGTGTACTTTGTTTCAAGTACTGCCCCACCGTTCGTCCTTACATTGTTACGATGGAAGGCAATACTCCATGACTGTGGCTCGGGCTGCGCATCAGTAGCAGTAAAGCCACGCTTTTCATTTACCGAAATACCTTTTCCGAAGACATCAAACCAGTAAGTGAATATACCTACTTTTCCATCACCACTACCCGATGTCAGACTCGTAGGGATGGCATAATGCGTGAAGTTCGTCTGTGCCTTGAGGAGTCCTGCCGTGTCTTTGCGCTCGATATACATCTGTAAAGAGTCAAAGTCAACATAGTACCAATCCTTCCAACTGCTGGCATTAACAAGAAGCTGACCTTCTGTTGTACCATTTGCAGAGGTAGGAGCCTCATCATATATATCTTCAAAAATGCCGTTGCAGGCTGTCACCATCATCATAATGGCACAGCCTGCAAGGGTAGAAATAGGGCGAAATACTCTGTGCATGAGCATATAACGTTTTACTTAACCTTCTTGCCAGTATATGTTGCAGAGATTAGGAAAGGCATTCTGCCTACCTTATAATTATTAGTTATGGTCAATGTACCATCCTCAGCAAGTGTAACGGTCATCTTACTTGTTTTTCCGAACTCGTAATTTTCATCCCTTTCCATCATACCACCAGTCGCTTTAAAGTGTACTTTGATACCGTCTTTACTATAGTCACGACTAAAACTATTGGTTGCCTTATCGTAAGCAAGGTTCTTTACGGTATATGTTCCTAATGTCAAGTTCTGCATCATTTCAACACCTGTGTACTTCTCTTCAGATGCTGTCACATTGATAGTACCATCATTATTAGCAGTAATTGTATAACCAACTGTGGCTGAAACGAAAGGACCCATAGTTGGACCAACCTTCAATGATGTCTTACCAGAATAATTTCCCGCCACCTTTGACGCTGCTGACACCTCATTATAATGCCAAGTAATATCAGTACCACCCATAAGTAATGGGATTGTTATCTTAATTTCTCTCATCGAACCACTCATTGTTGCATCATATTCCTCCACCGCACCGCCAGCTCTTGGGTTGGCTATCTTCATCTTACCTGTACCGTTAATGGCGTGATTAGCCATGGTTATCTCGAAAGAACCTGTACCCCACTGAGTATCGGAGAACTCTGCAAAGAACTTACCACCGTCCTGCAATACCTTAATCTTAGTGCCTGTGTCAAAACGAGCATTGTCGAGTACTCTGTTCTTTACAGTCAGATAGCCTGTAACCTCGTGTATCAACTTTGGCTGTGAAGCTGACTCACTTGGTAAAAACTCAATCTTTGAAATATCTGATGCGTTATAAGTTACAACGCTACCATCGGTTTTTGTTACCTTTAATGACTGTGCCTGTACTGCGAGTGCACTCAAGAAAGATATGATTACTAAAGTAAAGATCTTTTTCATTTACGTATGAATTTAAATGTCTTAGATAATGATTTAACTACAAAAACGCCTGTTTGTCCGTCGAGAGGAATCTCAACAGAACCGCTCTGGCTTACGGTGGCACGACCTACCAACTGTCCGTTGATTGTGTAAACAGCTACTTGACTACCTGCTTTCAGCCCTTCTCCCTTCAAGGAGTTACCAAAAGAAAAGACAGCATTGTTGCTTTCTACATCCAGCGTTCCAATACCAGCTGGTGATGGATTAGCAAAGACAAAAGCACGGAAATCTGTCAAAGGATACTCTATACTTTGACTTCCAGCAGTCAAAATCATGGCGGTGGAAGTGAAAGAAACAGTAGGTTTCTCAGACAGAGCAAAATAAGTATCCTTGCCATCTTTGTCGCTTACTTTCACATAGTCAGCAGCAGAGGCAGAGAGTGTGCTCATGGAAGCTAACAGTGTAACAGCAAGCGAAAGAAATAAAGTTTTAATTCTCATGTTACTGATTCTGTTTATATTAATTTCTAATTTGAGTGCAAAGTTATAAGAATCAATATTACGATACAATACCTAATAATTATGATTTTAACCCAAATTAGATAACCTAACAAAGAAAGATAAAATACAAGACAAATGTAAGTTGGTATGAGATGTATGCGTCTTATACAAACAACTACTCCCATATTATTGACCATTGTAAACAATTTTCATGCAACTCAAAACCAGTATATGCTCTTTTGGCTTCTAAAAGACGCCTAATTGACTTGTAAAAGGTGCCTTTTTCAAGTCTAACTAACGCCCTTTTCAAGTCCAATTAGGCACCTTTTACATTGCCACTTTATAACTAACTGATTCCTTGATGGTTACAAACCTATTTTTAATACGTATTTTTATCCTTGTTTGGAGGTATTCTATTTGAAATTATGTAATTATTTTTCACAACCTTGTTTGTGGATTTTCGAAGTATTAAAATGAAAATTTTTTATGTCAAGGGATGACAAGAGAATAGACCATTAAGGGTCTTAGGTATATTTTTGTTTAATGAGTATGTTCGGTTCTTTCGTTAAAGCTATACGAAAAGCACCTACACTTTTAACAGAAGAACCCACTATAATCTATCAAACATGAGCCAAATATCAAGCAAAAATCGCATCTCATCTATGTATAACAACAATAAAGGCTGAAATCCACAATCGGATATCAGCCCATTAGTTTTAGGTATTGCAGGAGTGAACCTTACATTATTTGTTAGGAAATAAGTGAGACTTACTATGTTAAGATTTGTCTTTGCTTCATTTCCAAGTATTTATTGATAACATCAATACTAAGTTTATCTGGCGTTGTCAATACGCTATAAATACCATGCTGACGCAGTGTTGATACTATCAAACGCTTTTCATTAGCAAACTTCTCAGCAATAACATGTTGGTAATATTCCTCTGTTGAGTGCTTCGGAGAACGAATATAATCATTCATCTCTGCATCTTCAAAAAAGACAACGAGTACACGATGCCACTGACTAAGCAACTTCAAGTAAGCCAACTGCCGATTGAGAGCAGTCATACCAGAGAAGTTTGTGTAAATAACAAACAAACTACGCTTGCTAACTTGTTTATGTACATTGGCACACAAACCACTAAAATCACTTTCACCAAACTTTGTTTCCTGTGCATAAAGTGACTCTAAAAGAAGTTGCATTTGACCTGTTTGCTTCGAAGGAGCAACGAACGTGTCCATTTTATCAGCAAAGGTTATCAAGCCAGCCTTATCATCACGGCGCATAGCAACGTAGGACAACACCAAAGAAGCATTGATACTATAGTCGAGAAGCGTCATTCCTCGGAATGATTGCTGCATAACACGCCCCTTATCAATAACCGAGAATATCTGCTGAGAACGTTCGTCACGATAGACATTCACCATCAACTGATTGCGACGTGCACTTGCCTTCCAGTTTATACTTCGATATTCGTCACCCTTCACATAGTCTTTTATCTGTTCAAACTCAGTGTTGTTACCTGCTCGACGTATACGCTTTATACCCAGCTCAGTGAGGTTATTGCTTATCGCAAGAAGCTCATAGCGATTGAGCATCATATAAGAAGGATAGACCTTAACGTCTTCTGCGTTGCCCAAAGTATAACGACGCTCGACAAGTCCCAAGACAGTACGTGTGAAACAACGAATCTTACCAAAGGAGTAGACGCCACGCTTCATTGGTCTGAGCGTATAACGAATCGTATTCTTTCCCATCGCTGTTAGCTGACTCTTATAGCTAATATCTCTCCGTTGGAAGACTTCGGGAGCCTCATCTATAACCGTCAACCATACAGGGAAGGAGTACTTACTTTCCAGACTTATCTTGACAATATTCTTATCACCATTAGAGAAACGTTCTGAGCAGGTTCGCTTCGCTGTTATTCCACGACGATGATAGAGCATAACAGCATCCACCACAACCATAGTAGCAAAGATAAAGAGAAGTATCTTTGCACCCATGAAAAGCTGTGGGTACACATAGCCAAAGCCTGCGAGCAGGGTAAGGCTTGCTAATATAAAATAAAACCTTTTAGTAAGGAACATTTCTTCTTTATTTATTTGAGTGTTACTCGGCTAACCTCATTACTTAGGAACTTCCACCTTGTCAATCAACTTCTGTGCAACCTTGAATGGAGTATATCCCTCCATTTCTGCCTCAGCAGTGAGAATAAGACGATGTTGAAGAATACTTGGAGTAACAAACTTGATGTCTTCAGGTGTTACAAAGTCACGACCACCCAACAAAGCTGAAGCCTTAGCAGCATTGAGCATAGCCACAGAAGCACGTGGACTGGCACCGAGATAGACAGCCTTTGAGGTACGAGTCTGCTGAACAATATTTGTAATATAGCGTAGGAGGCTCTCCTCAATATATACAGTATCCAGTTTCTTACGCATCTCCAAAAGTTCATCGATAGTCAGCACTGGCTTAACATCCTCCAACTTAATAAGGTTTCGCTTCTCCTGATGACGTTTAAGGATGTTCATTTCCTCATCAACAGAAGGATAACCCATGCTTATCTTAAAGAGGAAACGGTCGAGTTGGGCCTCTGGTAGAC
>CAUVDL010000035.1:0-24687 GCA_963550695.1 uncultured Prevotella sp.
TTGTTATTTTATCTTACTACAATCCCTCTTCAATACGCTGAATAATCTCTTCTGGGAGGATATTATTCATACAAGCGAAGTCGCCCCGATGACAAGGTTTGTTACCAAAGACAGAGCAAGGACGACAAGAGAGCGTATTGATTTGAACGGCATCTTCTTCCTTCTGTTGCCAACCCATAAAGCCACAATAAGGGTGGGTTGCACCCCATACACTTACCACTCGTGTACCAGTGAGGGAAGCAAGGTGCATGTTAGCACTATCCATTGAGACCATAGTATCGAGATGACTCATAAGAATGAGTTCCTTTTCGAGTCCTTTAAGGGCATTAGATACGCAAAGACATTGTGGATACTGTGCTGCCCATTGGTTCAACACTTCTATTTCTTGTTTACCACCACCAAAGAGGAAGATACGCCAAGAAGGATGTGTTTCAGTTAGTTTGCGAATCACTTGTTCCATCCTTTCTTGTGGATACATCTTACCTGCATGGGCTGCAAAAGGTGCTATACCTATCCAATGTTCCCCTGCTTGTTTTACACCTATTATATTAGGGAGACACTGCAAGTCTCCACCTTCAACTGGGAATATACTCGTAAATTCTGGTTTAATAGGATAACCCAGTACTTCGAGTACATCAGCATAGTTTTGAAAAGATGTAGGCTGCTGTATGAATACCTTGTTTTCAGCTTGACATAAGCGTTTCTTGCCCTGCTTATGCTTGTCGATATGTGCCACAGAATATCCATTGAGGAGGAAACGTAAGCGGAGGAAACGAGTTCGGAGTACGTTATGGAAATCGGCTACTGCTGTAAATTGTTTTGCTACCAACCGACGGTAAAGCGCATTAAGTCCTCTAAAACCTTTATATTCTTCTTTCAAGTCGGCAGCCATAAACTCAACATTTGGTGCTAAATGCTGGAAGAAAGGCTGTGCAAAAGGACGAGAAAGCACACTTATTCTCACATCTGGATACTGCTTTGCAAGCGAATAAACAATGGGAACTGTCATAGCAATATCGCCCATAGCTGAGAATCGGATGATAAGAATATGTGGGGTTTTCATAGGCTAACAGAAATAAATAAGCAGGATAAAGAATAGAGGAAAAATGTTATTATTGATAAAGATAAGCAGTAAGATATGCTTACTCAATAACTAATAAAACTCATTGATGTTTACTCAGAGCGAGTAATTACGCCCCTCCCTATGCAGAGTGGGAGGGGCATCGTTTTATTTCTTGTTGTAAAGAATCGGATTGGTTGCAGGGTCGTTGTACATCTTCATCTGACGATAAACCTTCATGTACTTACGACCATGCTGAATGTCATCGAGCAACTGGTCGATGGCAAGACTGAGATCCTTCTGCTGTTCGAGGAGGATATTCAGCTTAGATTTACACTTCTCAACGTGTTCAGCAGAAGCGTCTGTGCGCTCAGTCTGCTCCTTCATGTGATAAATTTTCAATGCAAGGATAGACAGACGGTCAACTGCCCATGCAGGACTCTCGGTATTGATAGTTGCTTCTGGGAGTGGAGTTACGTCAGAGTAAAGCTGACGGAAATATGAGTCAATCTGCTCAACAAGGTCTGTACGATCCTGGTTAGAGCGATCAATACGATGTTTGAGACTCATTCCTTCGTCTGGGTTGATATGTGGGTCGCGGATAAGGTCCTCAAAGTGCCACTGTACTGTGTCAATCCAGCATTTCAGATAGAGACGGTTTTCAATGGAATCTCTGTCATAAGGGTTACTAATCGGCGTATCTACGTTGTCCGTAATGTGATAATCACGGATTGCCTGATTGAAAATCTCGTTACAATTTTTTGTAAATGACATTCGGTTTTTATTTTTCTGTTTATTCTGCAAATATAAAGTAAATTCCTTAAAGGACAAAATAAAAACTCTTGTTTTTCATTGTTTATCGCTTAAAGCCAAATCGTCATTAGAGCCTAAACCTATTTTGTTTTATTATCGAGCAGATTGTCTGTCTTTGTTCGCAGGCGTTGTGAACTACATCAAGTAACAAAGATTGATAACATACCGATAAAAATACCCCCTCTAAGTGGATTTCATGCTCTTACAAGACCTTCTGAATATAACATATATCTATACAATAAGTTTATATTTTGTTTGCTGTCATTTTAACAGTTAGTATTAACTACCAGTAAACTAATTATTTATAAGTTTATAACTCCTGACAGGAGTGACAGGAAAATTATTTTGTCCCACTGACTATATACAATTGAATTCCGTTTATTTTTTGTTTGTTCTAAATATGGGGTGATATAGTTTCTTCCAAACTAATGATATTTCTTAGTTAATATATTCTGTTCCTCCCTATTTTACGGATGAGCCATAATCAATCTTTTACCCTCATTAATTTACGTACAGAGGGAACAGCACAGATGATGCAGATGGTGAACACCAATGGTGCGAACACTTAGCACTAATGGTGCGGATGGTTTATATCCATGTAAAGAACCTATTACAATCAAAGTGGAAACGACTATGAAAGTACTACATTGTGGCGGATAGAATGCGTTTGATGAGTGATAACAAACAACGTTATTGTATTTTCGTCTTAATAATAATAAGGTATAGTAGTTTATAAAATCAGTTTAATTTCAATCAGTGGCATAAATAAACTTTTGAATAATCCGATATAATTGTTTGATTTATCGTACAATTAAGTCTAAAAACGCCCAAAAACTTGCACAAAGATATATGGTTTGTGCAACAGATAGTGCATTTTTGACAAAAAAACTTGCACACATGGAAAAAAAACAGTTCCTTTGCACCGCATTTTGAATTTGGAAATCAATATTAAACATTTTAAAACTTACAATTATGTCAGAAATTGAATCAAAAGTAAAGGCTATTATCGTAGAGAAGCTCGGTGTTGATGAGGCTGAGGTAAAACCAGAGGCAAGTTTCACAAACGACCTCGGTGCTGACTCTTTGGATACAGTAGAGCTCATCATGGAGTTCGAGAAGGAGTTCGGTATTTCTATTCCAGACGATAAGGCTGAGAAGATCTCTACAGTAGGCGACGCTATCTCTTACATTGAGGAGAACGCTAAGTAAGGTTTACTCAAGATAAAAGTACCAAGCAAAGCGTATGCCTTTGCTTGGCTTTTTTTTTACTTTACTTTTTTAATTTATATTTCACGCATGGAATTAAAAAGAGTAGTTGTAACAGGTCTTGGCGCCGTTACTCCATTGGGTAACACTCCTGAGGAGACCTGGCAGAACATGCTGGCAGGTAAGAGTGGCGCTGCCCCTATTACACATTTCGATACAACCCAGTTTAAGACGAAGTTTGCTTGTGAGGTAAAAGACCTTAACATCAATGATTACATTGATCGTAAGGAGGCTCGTAAGCTCGACCGTTACACTCAGTTGGCAATGATTAGTGCTATGCAGGGTGTTAAGGATGCTAACATCGACTTAGAGAAGGTTGACAAGAACCGCGTAGGTGTAATCTACGGTGTAGGTATTGGTGGTATCAAGACATTCGAAGATGAGGTGAGTTATTACGCACAGCATCCAGAGAATGGTCCTAAGTTCAATCCTTTCTTCATTCCGAAGATGATTGCAGATATCGCTTCTGGACAGATTAGTATGCTGTATGGATTCCACGGTCCTAACTATACAACAACATCTGCTTGTGCTTCTTCAACTAACGCTTTGGCTGCAGCATTCAACCAGATTCGTCTGGGTAAAGCTGATATCATCGTTAGTGGTGGTGCTGAGGCTGCTATTTGCGCTTGTGGTGTAGGTGGTTTCAATGCTATGCATGCACTTTCTACACGCAATGATGATCCAGAGCACGCTTCACGTCCATTCTCTGCAAGCCGCGATGGCTTCGTAATGGGTGAGGGTGCTGGTTGTCTTATCCTTGAGGAGTTGGAGCATGCAAAGGCTCGTGGTGCTAAGATTTACGCAGAGATGGTAGGTGAAGGCGAGTCAGCTGACGCTCATCATATCACTGCTTCTCACCCAGAGGGTCTTGGTGCTAAGCTCGTTATGAAGGCAGCACTTGAAGATGCTGGTTTGAAGCCAGAGGATATTGATTATATCAACGTACACGGTACATCAACTCCTGTAGGTGATATCTCAGAGGCAAAGGCTATTAAGGCCTTGTTTGGTGATGCTGCTTACAAGTTGAATATCTCTTCTACAAAGAGTATGACAGGTCACCTTCTCGGTGCAGCTGGTGCTGTTGAGGCTTTGGCTTGTGTCATGTCTGTGAAGGAAGATATCGTTCCTCCAACCATCAACCATAAGGATGATGATCAGGATCCTGAATTGGATTACAACTTGAACTTTACGTTCAACAAGGCACAGAAGCGCGAGGTACGTGCTGCACTTAGCAACACCTTCGGTTTCGGTGGTCACAATGCTTGTGTTGTATTCAAGAAGTATGCTGAATAATATAATTGATAGAATAAAGCTCCCTTTCCGTAAGGAGAAGGAGCTTTATTTGTCTTTGTACCAAATTATCGGCATTATCCCTCACGATATCAGTTATTATAAGACTGCACTCTTGCACAAGAGCGTAGCGCGTCGTAACGCAAAGGGTAAGCCAGTAAACAATGAACGCCTTGAGTTCCTTGGTGATGCTATTCTCGATGCCATTGTCGGTGACATCGTTTATGAGCACTTTCCAGGTAAGCGTGAAGGTTTTCTGACAAATACTCGTTCAAAGATAGTACAACGCGATACGCTAAACCGCCTGGCAAAAGAGATGGGAATCTGTCAGTTGATTCTCTCTAACGGGCACACGTCTTCGCATAACAGCTATTTGGGTGGTAATGCTTTTGAGGCACTCGTAGGCGCTCTCTATCTTGACCATGGCTACAATGCTTGCATGAAGTTTATGAAACAACAAGTCCTTGGTAAGCTTATCAATATTGATAAGGTTGCTTACAAGGAGGTAAATTTCAAATCAAAACTCATCGAGTGGAGCCAGAAAAATAAGGTCAATATGGAGTTCAAGCTGATTGAAAACCAAAAAGATAAACAGGGCAGCCCCACTTTCCATTTCCAAGTGATTATGGAGGGTATTCCATGTGGAGAGGGACATGGCTATTCTAAGAAGGAAAGTCAGCAAGAGGCTTCCAAACTTACGCTCCAGCGTTTGCGTCGTGAGCCCCAGTTTATAGATGAGGTATTTACCGCCAAAGCCAACCGTACAAAGATGGAAGAAGAACCAGTGCTCAATGTTCCTGAGACTTCACAGGACATGAACTTCATCGAAGGTTCTGAACCAAAGGCTGAGAAACATGAGAATCCTTTCCAGACAGAGGTCTTTGATGAGAAATCATCGGCTGCTGATGAAGTAAAAGAAGAACTGACTGATTCCTCTGTTGAGGAAGAAGAAAAGGCTAACAAAGAGGATTTTGACCTCTCTGATATTTCTCATTCTAAGTCTATTGACCGCGAAGCGATTATCGCTGCTGCTGAGGCAGAGGCTTTTGAAAATAAATAAATAGCGGTAAAAGAATTAATAAGACAGGCGTTTACAGCCGATGGTAAGTGATTACGCATATCACACTCATCATCTTCTGTAAACGCCTGTTGTCTTTTTAGAACACAGAAAAGCTTTTCATTTTAAGACTTCGAAAATACATACAAGGATTTGAAAAATCATTACATATTTTCAAATAAAAGCCCTATAAATAACGGCAAAAACACAGACAAGAATCAGATTTGTAAACACAAGGATATCAATCAGTTATAAAGTAGTAAAGTAAAAGGTGCTTCATTGGACTTCAAAAGGGCGTTAGTAAGCGTCGTAAAGGGCACCTTTTGCAAGTCTATTAGGCGTCTTTTAGAAGCCAAAAGAGCATGTGTTGGTTGTGAATCTAAGGAAAATAATTTACAAACCTCAACTAACAAGGGAATAAATTGTTTGTAGAAGACAAATAGACATCGCACCTAATTACGTTTATTATGTAGTTTATTCCCCCTTTGTAAAACCATCTAATTGGGGGTAATCATACCATATATGTGGGTTAATCTCATTCTATTAACCATCTACGCATTTAAGGGAAGAACCATACTTATCCTATGGGGAGCATTTATTCGATAGCTCCCCATAGGTAGCTATGACGTTATCTTACGATAAATTTCTTTCCCTTATGAATATAAAGACCAGGTTTCAGATTCTCCTTGGATGTTGAAACCTTATTTCCTTGTAGATCATAGTAGGCTTCATCCACAACTGGCTTTCCTGTTAAACCCTCGATACGGTTGGTTCCGTTGAGGTTATTCAAGTCGTCGGGATCATTGACTTCACTGTCTGAGAAGAATCTGATAGCACCCAATGGAATCTTCAGTTCAATACTCTTCTTATTAGCATCATCACTTCCATTTACCTCATTTTTATAATCGTGAGTGTCATTTACCCATGCGGTGAGCGTATGAACACCATTTGTAGCCGTCCACGTGCTCTTTCCATTCGTACCACCAGTGGCTTTCAGCGTAATCTTCTGATGTGACTTCAAACCGCCATAATGCTGATCATTCCATGTGATAACGTTAGTATTACCATCTATCTGGAACTGTACACCGAGCTTAGTACCTGCAGGAACATCCTGGTCGCCGGCATTAACAATCGTTGCTGTGAAGCGTACTTCATCGCCTGCATTGATAGTTTTCTTATCAAAAGTAACCTTTGTTACAACGAGGTCATAGCCTCCCGTGACAGGAGTATAGTCTTCGTTGATATCCTTTTCAGCTACATTAAACTTTTTCTCACGGCTGTTATTGTCTCTTGTTAACTCATCAGTAAGTTTATTACGATAGTCAGCTTCAGCCTTTACAATATGTCCTCCAGACGTTGCTTTCCATGCTGATTGAGTTGTAAGGATGACGGTCTGCTTTGCTTTCAGTCCATTCTTATAGCTTGCGGTAACGAAACTCTGTTCGCTATCAACAATTATCTTCACACCGATATTTACACCAGCAGGGATATCAACATTGCTTACATTCGTGACAGCAAACTTAAAGGTAACATCGTCTCCTTCCTTCAGTGAAGTATTACCTTCGGCATTTTCCCATCGTAAACCACGTAATGCAATATCGTATCCCTTGATACCTTCCAGTGGATCGACGATACCTCCCTGCTGACTTGTGTCTGCTTCGGGGAAATCAGGTACCTTATACGTAGCGTCACTCAGGTATTCATAACCGATAGCTGCCGCACGTGCCTTGTTATTATCAGTCCATACAGGCCATGTCTGGTTGTTCTTAATCTTGTCCTCGCTGACGTTTGCAATCTTAATACCATTGCTAAACTTCACGCCATCGACGTCCAAACGGATAGCACCAGTAGAGTGTTCCCATGTAGAATACTTGGTTGTCTGTCCTGCAAGGGAAGCACCAAGAATCTCTGTGTTCTTAAATTCAATGCCTGTTGGGCCTGACATAACACGGATAGCATCGAAAGGAGAATCATAAATCTTCGTGTTATTGAAGACTACATTGCGTACACCACCTTTGATATCAATGGCAGCTAAGTCCTCATGCCAACTGTCATCGTTGGTTCCACAGCGCACAAGAATATTGTTATCAAAGCTAATCTTCTGTGTATTCTTATATTTTGGACCGCGGAATACATCATTCAAATGAATACCCGAAGCCATGAACATATCAGCTATATAGTTATTATAAATCTTATGACCATCACCACCATAGATGGCAATACCGCCTGCACGCCAGATGAGTTCAATGGTATTGTAAGCGAAGGTGTTGCTCTTTTCGTCTACAACACCAAATGCTTCATCGTTCCACATTGCCAAACCGTCATCTCCGTTGTTACGAACACTACAATTATAAACTGTTGCATTAGATGTTCCTTGACAGAAGTTCACACCGTCAGCGAAGTTATTACGGATACGACAGCTGATAACCTTCACGCCATCGCTATAATCCATATTCCCATTGTAGTCACCAAACCAGAAGCCACACTCAAAGTGATCTTCCCATACATGATGGATAACACTTCCGCCCTTAAAGACATCCATAAAGCATTTATACACTGCTTGCTGGCCATGACGACTCCTCAAATTAGAGTTCAGGTAGAGGTTACAGATTTCAACATTGTTGCAGTAGCCATCTGGTCCATGTTTGCCATTACCGCCAGAGATACCTCCTCCGAATGGATTAGGGTTCGTAAACTTAAGGTTGGTGTACCACATACCAGCACCAGTAATCTTTACGTCGGATGCAAAGATGTACCAGATACCGCTCAACTCGAATGTTCCAGCAGGAATATAAAGAATCTTTGAGCCTGCATCAGCATCCTTTAAAGCTTCCTCAAAAGCCTTTAGATAATCATTCCCTTTGACGTATTGCCTGTATTTGGCATCTGTAACGCTCACCGCACCAGCAGGACGTTCAATCTCTTCTGGCACAACCTCGGTCTCAATGAAGTCTACTCCATATTTATAACCATTGGCCCCAGAACTCTGAATGCGGATTCTATCGCCTGCTCGAAGTGTCTTATTAAGAAGAAAGTGGGTCTCATCAAAGGCAAAACAAGCTGGTCCACCATCATTTTTATCAGCTGGATGACCACCAGAAAAGTACTGATACATATAATAAGACGTCAGATTAACCGTCTGCACCTTCTTGCCATTTACATAGACATCCAACGAACCATTCAATCCCATTCCGTCAGGAGAATCAGGCATTGTAAAGCGTAATGTCACACCATTAGCATCTCCCTTCATGGTCCACTCGGCATAGGAACCATTAGAAGGAAGTTCAACATACGACTGACGAGAAGCCTGTGAAGCTATGTTCTTACGGTCCCAAGTAGGAGAGGTCTTCAATGTTGCGCCTCCTCCAAGCGTTGCTGTCTCAGAATCATAACGTGTGTAAGGCATCAAAGCACCCACTCGTCCCTTAGCATCAGCTGACGGGATATTCCAATCATCAGCATAAGATGCCTTTGACACCATCGTACAAGACAATAGAAGTGTCAGAGCAATTAATAACTTTTTCTTCATCATATTACTTGATTTAGTTCTTATAAAATGAGTTCCTTAGATTAACTTTGCGATGACAAAAATAGAGTTTTCATGCTACAATGTAAAGTTAAAAAAGCCAATTCCAAGTATATAAAAGGGTTCTAAAAACAAACTTTATTGATTATCAGACTATTACAAGTTTATTAATTGAACTTAATACAAATAAAAACTATGAATACCGCAGGGCGAATACAGTTTATATTGCATTCTTACCTTCAAATAACAAAGTTATATTGTAGACTGTTGCTTGCTTAATCAAAGATACTGAATATTAGTTTGTTATATGCTATATACTTACTCACAAACGTCTGTTT
This sequence comes from uncultured Prevotella sp., assembly GCA_963550695.1. Classification (GTDB taxonomy): domain Bacteria; phylum Bacteroidota; class Bacteroidia; order Bacteroidales; family Bacteroidaceae; genus Prevotella. The sequence continues at coordinate 9,351 of CAUVDL010000035.1, forward strand.
TCTTTATATTTATAAATGACAATATTCGCAAAGTAGTCTTCATAAACATTTTTTTAGTAATTTTGCTTTTGGAAATCATAGATAATACTGGCATTTTACTTGTAATATAAGAATAGTTAGTTTTCTTTATTCAGTGGAATGCAGAGCAAGATAGTTTAATGAATTAAAGTTAGGTTTAGTTTAACGAAGTACAAACTTCAGAATAATATTTGGTATATATATTTGTTATTTGGGTAATTTAAGTAATATAGATTTTATTAGACGCATTTTATAAGCTAATTAAAGAAGATAGAGCTTGTCGTGAGACAGGCTCTATCTTTTTATAGTCCTCTTACAAAGAGATGTTTTTATCCTCTGATTATTGCTTTACACTCTGTTTATTTGTAGCTGTAAACCTACTCTGTGTACTGTGATATTAAATTCTTTTTATGAAAATAATAATTTATTTTTCATGTGAATATTATTTGTTACTGACTAATGATAGGGCTGTGAAATATGTTTCATACAACCTACCCAAGGTAACAATACAACGGCTGATAATGGATTTATTTTTGAAGGAAGGCAGACTATTTCTCCTGTATAAAGGGTAGAAAGGACAATATAATACTTGTATCATGTTAGATGATGGTTTATTTTTATCCTTTGAATATTAGCTGTTTATAATTTATAGACATCCGTTAAGATTTATATATTCATAAGTTTCCTTTGCTTTATCAAAAATGATAACTAACTTTGCCAATACAGAAATCATTAACAGAAATAATTGTATAATAACTGAAAATTGCTAAGATAGAAGTACTGTTAAACACAGTTAATTGTAAGAATTAATATTATTAAAATCCCAATAAATGAAAACAGGACGTTTGAAAAATCTATTTTTAGTGCTGTGCCTTGCACTCCTTCCAATGGCAATGATGGCAAAGCAGGAGGCTACAGTAAGTTCACCTTCGGGCAATCTGATGCTGACTGTGGGTGTTGATAAGGCTGGACGACCTTATTACTCCTTACGTCGTGGAGGGGAAGTAATCCTTCTCCCTTCGGCTTTGGGAATGAAACTGAAAGATGGAAATCTTGATAGTGACTTCCGTGTTGTGACTTTTGCAAGAGCAACAAAGGACGAAACGTGGCAGCAGCCATGGGGAGAAGAAGTCGATGTGCGCAACCATTATAACGAGTTAACTATGAAGTTAGCACAGAAGAAGGGAGCACAGCGACAGCTGAATATCGTCTTCCGTGTCTTTGACAATGGTATGGGCTTCCGTTATGTATTCCCTGAACAAAAGCAGTTGAAGGACTTTGTCATCACGGATGAGGCTACAGAATTCTGCTTTAAGGGCGATCCAGAGGCATGGACATTGCCTTATGATGCTGGTTACTATGAGGGACTGTGGACAAAGGAACATCTGAGTAAGAAGGGAAAGGTGTGTACTCCGGTTACTATTGAGGCGAAACCAGACCTTTATATGATGCTTCACGAAGCGAATCTTACTGATTATGCTTCGCTGAATGTTAAGCCTGTGGAATCAAAAGGGGGGAATGTAAGATTGAAGGCTGAGTTAGTTCCATGGTCAAATGGCGACTTGGTACGTGCAAAAGCTCCTTTCGTCAGTCCTTGGCGTATGTTGTCAGTGGAGAATAAGGTGGGCGGTTTGATTACAAACCGTGTCATGTTAAACCTCAACGACCCTTGTAAGATTAAGGATACATCATGGATAACAACAGGAAAGTACGTTGGCGTATGGTGGTCTTACCATATGCAGACAGCAACGTGGGCTCCTGGTCCTAAGCATGGTGCCACAACCGAGAATACAAAACGCTACATCGACTTTGCTGCACAGCATGGTTTCAAGGGCGTATTAGTTGAAGGTTGGAACTATGGATGGGAAAACGACTGGGGTAAGGAAGGTGATAAATTCAACTTCACAAAGGCTTATCCTGATTATGACTTTGAGGGATTGCAGAAGTATGCACTGTCAAAGGGTGTCTCACTCATCGCTCACAACGAGACAGGTGGTGCTGCAAAGAACTACGAAAATCAGTTAGAAGAAGCCTTCTCTCTCTATGAGAAGATGGGCATCAAGGCTGTTAAGACGGGTTATGTCAATAATCTAATGGACGATAAGGAGCACCAGCACTCTCAATATGGTGTACGTCATTATCGCAAGGTGATAGAGGCGGCAGCCCGACATCACATTATGGTGGTTAATCATGAGCCTGCTATGCCAACAGGTTTACAGCGCACTTATCCAAATCTTATCGCCAGTGAGGGTGTTAGAGGACAAGAGTGGAATGCTTGGGATGGCAATGGTGGTAATCCTCCTTACCATCTTTGCGTACTTCCTTTCACTCGTCAGTTGGCTGGACCGATAGACTTTACACCAGGTATCTTTAACCTTGAAGGTAGAGTTTATCCTAATACGCATCCGCACACAACACTTGCTAAGCAGTTGGCTGAGTATGTTGTTATTTACACTCCATGGCAGATGGCAGCCGACGAAATTGAAAACTACAAGGATCAACCAGCCTTTGCTTTCATCGAGGCAATGCCTTCTAACTGGCAAAAGACTGTGATTCCAATGGCGGAGATAGGCAAGTATATCGTTACTGCACGTAAGGATCGCGATAGTGAGAACTGGTTTGTTGGAGGTATGAGTGACGAGAATGCACGTGATATCAAGTTGAAACTCGACTTCCTTTCACCCGGTAAAAGCTACAAGGCTATCATCTATAAGGATGGCCCAGATGCTGAATACGATAAGAATCCTTACTCTATGACGATTGAACAGCAGATGGTTAACAACGAAACTGTACTTAACTTGCACTTGGCTAAGAGTGGTGGTTTTGCCATTCAGTTGGTTTGTTTGAAGTAAGAAAATACTTTCCAAGATGATTATCAAGCCTTGATAACAAGATTATCGGGGCTTGGTAATCATCTTTTCTTTTGAATTATTGGGTAAATGTCTACCATTATATAGTTGGTCATTAATGGCTTATTATATCTCTTATCATGCCAATAATGATTCTTCATAATGCTTTTCTATCTCCGTGTTGATATCCCGCACATTATGTGCGGAGGCTTAGCACGAGTGGTGCGGGGCGTTAGCACAGAGGGTGCGGAGGGTTAAACACGATGCAATACGTTGTTAGTATAGTTATTGTATAGCATAGAAGAGGTAGGAAAGAATCCTATTTTAAATTATTCTTTTTTACTTTCAAAACTTGTTTTATTAGAATATTTTCGTTAGCTTTGCATTGTATAATACGCATATAGACAATATAGTAAAATGCGAATGGTTAGGTGATTACCAATGATTTTATTGATGTTGTTTATCGTAATGGGAAACAACTTTGTATTACATCTATATCATCTTTTCAGCCGTAAAAACATAGAGAATATGAAAATGAATAGGTTAATTTTTACTTTGAGTATGATGGCTATTGCCATAACCGCACATGGTCAGACCTCAACGATATCGGGTGTATTACTCGATTCTTTGACCCATGAGGGTGAACCCTACGCCACTATCAGAGTCTATAAAGGCAAGAAAAGCGACAAACCAGTGGCTATGTCGGTGACAGGACAGGACGGAAAGTTCTCTCAAAAAGTAGAAGGACAGGGTAGTTATCTCGTCTCGTTCACTTCGATGGGACGTAAGGAGATTCTGCGTAGGGTAAACCTTACGGAGGCAGGAGGCACCATCGACCTCGGAAACCTTCTTGTACAAGACGATACAAAGCAGTTGAAGGGCGTGGAAGTGGTAGCCCAGAAGCCACTTGTAAAGATGGAAACCGATAAGATGACCTACGATGTCCAGAGCGATAACGATGTTAAGACGAACACCGTACTTGATATGTTGCGTAAGGTTCCGATGGTAACAGTCGACGGACAGGATAATATTACTGTCAATGGACAAGGTTCCTTCAAGGTCTATGTGGATGGAAAGCCTAACGTAATGTTCTCTTCCAATCCTTCACAGATATTCAAAGCGATGCCTGCTTCGGCTGTGAAATCAATCGAAGTAATCACAAACCCTGGCGCAAAATATGATGCAGAAGGAGTCGGTGGTGTGCTGAATATCATTATGAACAACGGTGATGGAAAGAGCAAGACAAAGATGAACGGATATAATGGTAGTGTTGCTCTTACTTTAAGTAATAGGGGTTCTCGTACCACAACCTTTTTTAGCGGACAGCAAGGAAGACTTACTTATAGTGCTAATGTCATGGGAACGAAAGCCAAGATGAATGGAACAGAAACCGAGATGCTCCGTACTTCATCTGATGGGTCTGCTATGTCCTATTGGCAAAAGGGCAATACAAACTTCAATTTTACGATGGCTAACATCAGCTTAGGTTATGAACTCGATTCTATGAGTAATATCGGTGCTACCTTTGGATTGACCTCTCACAAGATGAAGAACGATGGTCATCCTACGACAACCTTCTCTGGTGGAGCCTATGGAACAGGTTTCACGTATGGAAATGAGATGACGATGGAGAATAAGAGTACGTCGTTTAACGGTAGTGTAGACTATCAACGCTTCTTTAATAAAGAACGTACAAGCAGCCTGACACTAAGTTATCTCTTCACAACTTCCCCTGCGGAAAACAATGACAGACGTATTTATGATGCTTTGCCAGCAGGTGTGACAATACCTTTAATAGACCTTTATTCGGCTGCAAAGACACGTGGAACAGAACATACTGTGCAGGTTGACTTTACGACTCCATTAGGAAAAAAACAAACGTTGAGTACTGGTTTAAAGTTTATTTCTCATCTCAACTCGTCTGATTCTAAGTTCTATGACATCATAGGCGGTACAGAGGTTTATAATGCAACTAACAGTGTGGACTACAAGAACACACAGAGTATCTTGGCAGAGTATGCTGAGTACAGTGCGACAATGGGTAAGTTTGGTGCAAAGGCAGGCTTACGTTATGAGCATACGTGGGAGAAGGTGAACTTTATTGTTGGTTCTGGTGCCGACTTTAAGAAGAATTATGGAAGCCTTGTTCCCTCTGCCAGCCTCAGTTATAATATCTCTGGCGGAGTCAATTTAGGCTTGAATTACAACATGCGCATCAGCCGTCCGGGTATTAGTTACCTCAACCCATATATCGATCGTTCTAATCCAACAGTATTGAGTTATGGTAATCCGAACCTATCAGTTGAGAAGAGCCACAATGTAAGCTTGGTATTCAATTACTTTACACCGAAGTTTATGATGAATATGACGCTTGGTGAGACTTTTGCTAATAACCAGATAGAGCAGTATTCATTTATGAACGGAACAGTGCTGAACACAACCTACGGCAATATCGTGCGTAGTCGTTGGACTAATTTCAGCACCTTTATGAATTATGCTGTCACCCCTAAGACGCGTATCATGCTCAATAGTGGTGTTGACTATGGAGATATTCGTTCAGAGCAGTTGGGTGAACACAATCATGGATGGCAAGCAAGCGCATTCTTAGGCGTACAACAAACCTTCCCATGGAAGCTGAATTGGAGTATATTTATGGGTGGACTGACAAAGAAACGTTCATTGCAGGGATATAGCGGAGGCTTTAATATGTTCACGTCAACCCTTTCAAAGAGTTTCATCAAGGACAAACTCAATCTTAGTTTGATGTATTTCGTACCGCTGACAGGAAAGATGCACATCAAGCAATACAGCCATGGTGCTAATTTCGAGAACCACATGAATATCACGATACCAGCACAACACGTGGCATTAACCCTCACTTGGAACTTTGGAAACACTAAAAAGCAGTTCCAAACACATGAGAGTAAGATTTCAAATGACTTCCAAGAGAAGAAGAATGACCAACAAATGAATGGTGTTGGAATGGGTGTTGGCAGTGGTATGTAGCCATATTGCCGAATTATTTTCATGAAAATAAATATTTTTCTTCACGTAAATAAATATTTTCTTTCATGAAAATAATTCTTTTTGTTCATGAATAAAATTCATAGTTGTGACCTTTCTGTACGATGAACATACGTAGAATGTAGGTTTTCCACATGTTTATTCTACGTAAAAAGAGCATAAAAAAGAAGCGATATCAAGGTGTTTTTGATATCGCTTTTCCCTTTTCTTGTATCTTGTAATAATTTGTTATTAAGCGTGTTAATGGTCACACAAACTTGTGTCACACAAACTTGTGTCACACAAACTTGTGTGATTGCTATTTTATTACTATATTTGCAGTCGTAAGACAAGCTAAAACTGTAATCGTTATGTGCAAGAAATTTGTTTATGGAGTAGCTGTTTCCGATTATAACTTCATAGGAAGAGAAGTGGAAACAAACCGATTGATGAATAATTTCAGAGGTGGTATCAATACCATTCTGATGTCTCCTCGTCGACTGGGAAAGACCTCCTTGGTGATGCGTGTGTGTGAAAAGATGAAGTCAGAAGATATTATAACGATTTATTTAGACATCTTTGGTTGTAAGAGCGAATATGACTTTTACAACCGTTTGGCATCAGAAGTACTGAAGCAGACGGCATCAAAGCAGAGTATGTGGCTCGAGGAGGCAAAGGAGTTCTTGTATAGACTTACGCCAAAGATATCATTTAGTCCCGAACCGAACAGTGATTTTGCTATTTCTTTGGGTATAACTCCGAAGACACATACGCCAGAAGAAGTGCTTGAGATGGTTGAAAAGATTGCTATAAAGAAAGGAAAGCAGATTGTTGTCTGTATTGATGAGTTCCAACAGATAGGTGAGATGACCGATAGCAAGCATGTACAGGCACGATTAAGGAGTGTATGGCAACATCAGAAACACGTATCTTACTGTCTTTTCGGTAGTAAGCATCACTTGATGAGTAGCATTTTCCTACACCGCAGTATGCCTTTCTTTCAGTTTGGCGACTTGATAGTGCTCGACAAGATACCATCGGCTGAGTGGGTGGAGTATATTGTCAGTCATTTTGCAGATGGTAAGAGGACTATCAGTTCAGCCCTTGCGAAGGAGATATGCAGCTTCACCGACAACTATTCTGCCTATGTTCAGCAGTTATCTTGGCTCGTTTATACACAGAAGGAAGAAGGAGAGACTGTGGATGAAACCGATGTAAAACAGGCAACAGACGACCTTTTAGCTACGAATGAGGTACTCTTTATGCAGATGGTTGAGCCACTTTCGGAGTATCAACTTAACTTTCTGCGTGCCATTTCCTCTAATGTTACGAAGGATTTCGGTCTGGAAAAGATACGGAAGAAATACCAGTTGGGCAGTTACTCAAATATCAATCGATTGAAGAAAGCACTCCTTGAACGTGATTTGATTGAGAAACGTGGAGCCGAGATGGCTATCACTGATCCTGTTTTTGCCAAGTGGTTCCAACGTAAAATGATGTTTTAGAAAGAACAGAAGTAACAAAGTAAAAGGAGTCAAGCCAATAGTTTTTCGTATAAAAGAAGCGTATTATACGATAAAAGCTATTGACTTGACTCCTTTAATTCCCTGTATTTATCTCTTATTTCTTATCAGCTGTTTTTTATCCTTTCGTCACCATATTGCGAGAAACACGCAAGAGGATAGGGAAAAGGATAGCTGCTGTGATGAAACCAGCGATGGCATCAATGAGGTAATGCGCTTGGATATAAACTGTTGCACAGCAAAGTAGGAGATAGAAAGGTGCTAAAATTGCTAAGAGCTTATAATTACGATCGTGCCAAAGGAGCAACATACAGATGGTGCTGACACCAACGTGTGAGCTTGGGAAGGCTGCGGTAGGACGTTCGCCAGCTGCCTTAGCATCCTCAACGAGGTGATAGAAGATGCCATCAGTATATCCGGGGCTTGGTAAACACTCCTGATGATGGTTGAAGTAGTCGTGAACATTAGGGAAGATACCCGCTGTCACGTTCTGTAAACCAATCGCCTTATAATAGAAGGTAGGTCCTGTTACAGGCACGAAGATGAAGATGACGTAATAAATAAAGAAGGAAGAGAGGATGATAAAGGTAGCTCTATTAAACTCCTTATAGTACCAGCCGAAGTAATAAACAGCCGTTGCGGCTATCATAGGATAGTAGGCTGCATAGCCCATGTCGAACAACTCGCTAAAGATAGGACCCGGCAAAGCCTTTGAGAAGAGCAATGCTGGCTGACAACCAAAGAGGTCTTGCTCCCATTGCGCAAAGAGATGGTCGAGGTTGGGCAGGTGTCTATTGATTTCAAAGGTGTCAGGATACCACCAAGCAAGCAGTCCTAACTGTACGCCAACACGTAGGAAACGAGTCGCTCTACACGGAGCTATGCGGTAGACAAGCCACATTGCAGCAGTCAAGGCAACAATGCGTAGACGCCCGAAGATCATTGCCTGCGGGTTGTTAATGGTGGTGTACATAAAGAAGATGACGATGAGTGTCAGCACCAAGTAAGCCATTACCACCCATTCGTATGCCATAAGACCCTTTACGGGCTTCTTTTCTAATTTAAATAAGTCTATGATGAATTGTTTCATTGTTTGTTGTTATTGGACTAATTGGGCTTATTAGGCATATTAGCCCAATAGAGCCAATAAGCCTAATAATAATTAGCTATTTTATAGCCAGCCTTCTTTTTTATACCATTCAATAGTCTCTTTCACGCCTCGTTTGAGGTCATATTCAGGCTTATAGCCTAATTCTTCAATCGCAGGGCGGATGTTACAACGCCAGTTACGCTGCTTTAGAATCTGGTATTTGTCGTTGTTTAAAGCCGAAATCTTACCTGTCGCATGTCCGATAAGGTCGCCAAAGAACGTGACAACACGTAATACCCATATTGGAGCTGTGATGCGAATCCACCAAGGACGACCTAACTCCTCGTGGATAAGGTCGCTAAAGGTAGTACTCTGGTAGACCTTTCCATCACTTAGGAAGTAGGCACTGCCTATCTTTCCGTGGTCAAGTGCAAGGAAGGTAGCCTGTACCACGTCCTTAACATATACGAAGGTGATATCCTGCTGCTTATAACCAACAGCGAAGTCGCTATGCCCCTTGATGCTTTTTGCCATTAGGAAATAATCCTTCTCACGTGGTCCATACACGCCAGTTGGGCGCAAGATGATATAAGGGAAGGACGAAGGCAACAATTGTTCAGCCTCCAACTTGCTCTTACCATACGCCGTGTTAGGCTGTGGAGTGTCTGTTGGCTCAATCTCTTTGTAAGGTTGTTGCTCTCTGATAGCACCGAAGATGCTAAGACTTGAAAGGAAAACGAAACGCTCCAAAGGCTGATGAAGCTCTTGCAGAGCCTGTACAAAGTTGCGAGTTCCATCACGGTTGACACGGAAGAAATCCTCTTTGTTCAAGCACTTTGTCACACCAGCGGCATGAACAACATAGTCAAACTGATGTTCAGAGAGTTGTTCTTTTAGTTTATCGACAGATGAGAAGTCTAATTCTATGAAATGAATCCGTTCATCTTGGAGGTATTCTCGTGAGGAAGTACGGCGTACTACCGCCCAAGTTTCCATACCCCTGCGCAGTGCTTCCTCCACGATAAAGGAGCCAATGAAGCCCGATGCGCCTGTTATAAGTATCTTTTTCATTAAAAATTTCGTTGCAAACGTTTGCAAAGATACAAACTTTTTCGTTACTTTGTGGAAAATAACAAAACTCAAGTTTCGGTTTTTAGATGTTTTGTATGTAATGAACTGCATTACAACTAAGTATCAAACTGTTTTGTCTCGGACTACCGGACAGATGCTACGGCTATTTCGGACGATTTGTCCGAAGCCTCCGGACAATGATGTCCGATGGCTTTTAGGACTGCTTAGGATAACCTTTACTTGAGCTTCAAACTACTAATTCCACTATGAGGAAAGAAAAGAAAAGCAGCAAGCGATTGACTAAGAAGCAGCTTGCAGAGAAACTCATAAGTTTCTTTCAGACACAACCCGACGAGACATTTAGCTTTAAACAGATATTTCATGCACTCAAACTTACCACTCATCCAGCCAAAATGTTGGCGATAGATGTGATGGAGGAATTGGCGTGGGACGACTTCCTGTCAAAGGTTGGAGAGAGTGCTTACACGTTGAATACCAAAGGACAGGTGCAGGAAGGTACCTTTATTCGTAAGGCGAATGGTAAGAATACATTCCTGCCAGAGGATGGTGGTACACCAGTCTTTGTATCTGAGCGTAATTCTATGGCGGCTTTGAATGGCGACCAAGTAAGAGTTCAGTTTATGGCACGCCGTCAGAACCATATCAAAGAGGCAATGGTCATCGCGATACTGCAACGGAAGAAAGACACCTTCGTTGGAAGGTTGCGTGTCGAGAAGGACATTGCCTTCCTTGTAACACAGGAGAATCTCTATATTCACGATATCCTTATCCCTAAGAAGAAACTTAAAGGAGGAAAGACAGACGATCGTGCTTTGGTGAAGATTACCAAGTGGCCTGATGCCGACCATAAGAACCTTGTGGGCGAAGTGGTAGATGTCTTGGGTGAAGCCGGTGACAATGATGTAGAGATGAACACCATCCTTGCACAGTATGGATTGCCATATAAGTATCCGAAACGTGTCGAGGATGCTGCCGAAAAGATTAGTGCTGAGATTACAGCGCAGGACTACGCGGAGCGTGAAGACTTCCGTGACGTATGGACTTGTACGATAGACCCACGTGATGCGAAGGACTTTGACGATGCACTTTCTATTCGAAAGCTGAAAAACGGACAGTGGGAAGTGGGCGTACATATTGCGGATGTGTCGCATTATGTGAAAGAAGGCGATATTATCGACCGTGAAGCGCAACAGCGTGCGACGTCTGTTTATCTTGTAGACCGCACTATTCCGATGCTTCCTGAGCGTCTTTGTAACTTCATTTGTTCGCTCCGTCCAAACGAAGAGAAGCTCGCTTTCAGTTGTATATTCAACCTTGACGATGAAGCAAACGTAAAGGCTTACCGCATTGTGCACACGGTTATCAAGTCAAATCGTCGTTATGCCTACGAAGAGGCACAGCAGATTCTGGAAGACAACGGTGTTGTTGACGGTACGGGAGAGCCTGCACCAGACCCAGGAAAGGCTGGATATAAGGGTGAGAATGCCGAACAAATCGTTACACTCGACCGTCTTGCAAAACTGATTCGTGCTCGTCGTATGAAGGCAGGAAGTGTGAAGTTCGATTCAGAAGAACTCCACTTCGACATTGATGAAAAGGGTAAGCCAATCCGTTGTTACTTTAAGCGTTCAAAGGATGCCAACAAGTTGATTGAAGAATTTATGCTATTGGCTAATAAGACAGTAGCTGAAAGCGTCGGCATAGCAAAGAAGGGCAAGAAAGCAAAGACCCTTCCTTATCGTGTTCATGACAATCCTGACCCACAGAAGTTCGAGAACTTGCGTGAGTTCACAGCCAAGTTTGGTTATAAACTCAAGTCTGCCAGCACTAAGGGTGCCACTGCTCGTGCGCTGAATAAGCTGATGGACGATGTACAGGGTACTCGCGAGGAGAAGGTGATACAGACGATTGCACTCCGTTCGATGATGAAGGCGAAATATACTACGCATAACATCGGTCACTTCGGACTTGCTTTTGATTATTATACCCACTTCACTTCGCCTATTCGTCGTTATCCCGACACGATGGTTCATCGTTTGATAACACGCTATCAGAACGGTGGTCGCTCGGCTAATAAGGACCATTATGAAGAGCTTTGTGAGCATTGTTCAGACATGGAGCTCGTTGCACAGAATGCAGAACGCGACTCAATCAAGTATAAGATGGTTGAATTTATGAGCGAGCATATCGGTGAATGCTATGATGCACACATCTCTGGTATACAGAGTTTTGGTATTTATGCAGAAATAGATGAGAACCATTGCGAGGGTATGATTCCTATGCGCGACCTCGATGATGACTATTACGACTTCGATGAGAAGAACTATTGTCTTGTTGGTCGTCGTCGTCATCATGTTTACCAGCTTGGTGATCCTATCCGCATTCAGGTTGCGAAGGCCGATTTAGAGCGTAGACAACTCGACTTCGCACTTGATGATGGTCGCCCATTAAAGGTAAAGCAGACTGCTGCAGAGTATGCTGTAAATAGGAAGAACGACCGAAAGAGTAGCAAGCGTGGTAGCAAGAGCCGCAGAAGAAAGTAGTACTAAGGTGCGACGTAAGATATTCTATTCACACAAAGAAGAGCTATGGAACGCATGGAGTCATAGCGGAGGAATCGTACTGGGCGTAGTGTTCGGTACGATTTTCCTTGTTTGGTGCTTCCATGAGAAGGATGGTTGGGCAACAGCAGGTGTGATATTGTATCTTATAGGAATGCTTTTTAGCTATATAACCTCTACTGTTTATCATGCACTCTCTGCCCATTCAGTATGGAAAGAACGGCTACGAAAATGGGACCATGCCGCTATCTATTGGCATATAGCAGGTTCTTATTCGCCCATAACATTGATAGCCTTGCGCAATCAAGGTGCTTGGGGCTGGGCTTTGTTTGCCTTTGTATGGTTCTGTGCGATACTTGGCACCATTTCATCCTTCCGTAAACTGCGTGACCATAGTAACTTAGAAACGTTGACATTCATTGGTATGGGACTATCAGTATTGGTCGCCTTCAAGCCATTAGTCGATGCTTTGGAAACGCAATCGCTCGTCTGGATCTTTGCAGAAGGAGTCATGTATATTACCGGTGCACTGTTTTATTCGCTCAACAAGCGTAAGTATATGCACACAGTATTCCACTTCTTCGTCCTCGCAGGTAGCATTTGTCACATCATAGCCGTGTGGGGAATCCTAATGGAATACATATAATTTGCACTCATATAAACACTAAAAGAAATGTTTAAACGTAGCATCTTGCTCTCCCTAATACTCATTCTTGCTGTCGTGAATACGCAGGCGCAGGAACGACAATACACTCGTCTGAAAGGCTATTATCGTGTCTATCAGGCAACAAACTCCATGCTTAGCTATTTCATTGATGGTATGATGGAGTTTTATATACCGCTTTCTGACACTGCTGCTGAGGCTTCGGAAGGAAAGAAGGGGTCGCCCTTTGTAGAACGGAAGTTCCTCGGTGAGCGTCGTCGTAAGGCTCCGAAAGCCAATGGTGATGATACCTTTGTGCGTATTTCACTCCCTAATCTGGAACGGCAGACGCTCCTAACAAGTATAAACAGCGAGGAATACTCCACCCGTAACAATGGTGATGTGTACCGATGGGCGGACAAATGCGGTAAGATAAGCAAGGAAAAGCGGAAGATTAATGGGAAGACAGAGGTCGTGACAACCCTTGAGATGGACGAACTTGTCGGACAACCAAAGCACGAAATAGACATGAGTCAGCTGCGTATGTATGGTATTGTGGCTCGTATGACACAGTTTGATGAGAGCGAGAGCTACCTCTCTAACAATCTCCTCCTTGCTTCCCAGAAGCATCAAACCTTCTTTGCCCACTACCGCGGAGAGGACGATGACGAACGAATTGACGTGTGGAGTGAGTTTTATGTGTCGGATCGTATGACCATTACAGAGAGCGAACTCAAACGTATTAAGAAAGAGAAGAACAGCGTTTGGACCTTCTCTATTCCTGCTGTTGTCCCACCGCTTGATAAGGAAGTGGCTGAGGCTTGGACCAAGATGGTAGAGTATTGAGTAAAAGAGAATGTTAAGGAGTTAAGGAGTGAAAGGGAGTGAGAGGAGTTAAAACAAATGTAATGCAGGTAGTTTGTTTTTGTGTTTGATTTATTTTAGTTGACAATACACAATTATCTACAAACTGAGAGCAAGACAGAAACGGTAATATTGAATTGAAGAATGAAGAAAGGTATCTTTATATTCTTGGCATGTTTGGTGTTAATAAGCTGTGGACAGCAACGGAGTAACATCTCTTTCCCAGAAGAGAAGTTCACAGTCGACTTACGTCTTCCTACTACCCCAGTAAAAGACCAAGGGTCGAGTTCGCTCTGTTGGGTCTATGCAATGCTTGCAACCCTTGAAACAGAGCATATCATGCGGGGCGATTCTGTAAATCTAAGTCCTGACTATGTGGCACGTATGTACCTTAGTGAGCAGGCAAGTCGTCGTCGTTTACTTCCTAATAAGGTTGTTCAGAAGGAGACTGGTATCACAACGCGTGGAATGAGTACTATGGCACTCGACCTTATACAAACATACGGTTTGCAGCATTATGATGCCTATCATCGTAGGCTAAATATGGACTATAACGTTCTTTGTCGTAAGTTGGATTATGGCAATGATACGGAGAAACTGTTGGATAAGTACATTGGTCCGCTACCTAATCAGGTCTTTATGTTAGGCGCATTATACACTCCATTAGAGTTTGCACATAGCGTATGCACTGATGATGAGTACATAGCACTAACCAGTTTCACACATCATCCTTACGGACAACGCTTCCCTTTGGAAGTACCTGATAATTACTTTCATAACACTTTCCTCAATGTTCCACTCGACACGATGATGAACCGCATAGTTCAGAGTTTACGTGCAGGACACCCAGTGTGCTGGGAAGGCGACACCTCAGAGCCCGGCTTCTTATTTGGAGAAGGGTATGCCGTATTGAAAAACGAAAAGAAAAAGGTGACAGCCGAGCGTCGACAGGCTTCTTTTGAGGCGCGTCGCACAACGGATGATCATGTCATGGAAATCGTTGGATTGGCCCACGACCAGCATGGCCGTCGCTTCTTTCTCTGCAAAAATAGCTGGGGGACAGACAATCGTTATGGTGGCTTTATATTTTTGAGTGAGAACTATGTGCGAATGAAGACTATTGCGGTGGTGCTTCGCAATATTTAATCTTCTCCTAAAAGCTCATTTCTGCGTTGATATACAGTTGTATATCGTTATGGATAAGTACTCTTTTAAGTTCCTAATGATAAAGAATTGAAGTGTGAAAAAGTGGTCTTTTCATTGCAAATTGACTGCTCTTTCCGAATTATTTTCATGAAAGAAAAGAATTATTTTCATGAAAGAAAATATTTATTTACGTGAAGAAAAATATTTCTTTTCATGAAAATAATTTGAAGAGAACGACTTTTATGCTTGCTTTTTCCCTGCGTGAAGAGGTTTGTTCCGTGTGATTTGAAATAAAAAAAGGGGCAAATTTGCCCCCAATATCTTATGTCGTCAGTTGTTTGAAACCTACTTTATAAGTAGCTGACGAGCAAACTCCCAAATGACAATACCGGTTGTTACACTTACATTCAATGAGTGTTTGGTTCCGAACTGTGGAATCTCCAAACAGCCGTCGCTCATATCCACGACGCTTTGCTTTACCCCTTTCACCTCGTTGCCCATGACGATGGCGTAGCGGGTGGATAGGGGTTGGGTGTTGGGTGTTGGGT
>CAUVDL010000036.1:0-22987 GCA_963550695.1 uncultured Prevotella sp.
TAAGTCCCACATAATCCACCTCCATCTTGCCGTTTGCAATACGACATAACAAATAGGTGTTATTACTATTAGCCAAGTTAGGGAAGTTTATTACCTCATTTGGTTTCTGATAGCCAAAGGCATGAAGATGACCAGAAAGCATAACAGACACATTCATCTTATTTAGTTCTGTTGTCAATGTCTCCTGCATATGATATGGACCGTGCCAGTTCTCAAGCGTTGGCGGCATGTGAGAGAACACAACCAATGGGTATTTACCCACTTTCTTCTCCTCTCGAAGTTGGCGCAACCAACGAGCCTGCTCTACACGATATTGGTCATAATCCACAATGCCACTATATTCTATATCCTCATCAGGCTTATCCTCTCCAGAGTCGATAAACAAGAAATCAACACCTGCTACATGCTGTAGACGATAGTATTTACCAGAATTAGTCGGGAAATAACGATAGAGGTAATCAGCGAACTGACCACGAAGTTCATGATTTCCACGATTGAAGAATAAAGGAGTATGAGTAGCAAACATGCTCACACAAGTATCCAAATAAGCCTCCATCATGTGTTGCTGACTTCTCAAACGATTTGACATATCTCCATTAAGCAGCACAAAATCAAGTTTTTTGAAGTCGATATTCTTACATAAATCCTTCATAAACTTGGCACGCTCATGAATATCATTCAATACTAAGAATGTTATTTCACGTGGTTGTGCAGAGAAGGTTGTAAACTCATGAGGTTTTCCACGCCAAACATCAGTACAAGCTGTCTTACCAAATGTCACCCAATCATCATAACGCCACTCAGCAACCTCCTGTGTAAAAACGCGGTAACGATATTTTGTATTAGGCTTCAACCCTTCAATATGAACGCGGTGAACACTATCAGTGAGCACCTTACGCCCCTCAAAAATATCATAATAACGAGGACGAGCCTTACCATAGAAATGGTCTGGCCCATCTGGTGCTACCTCAACCCACGACTTTCCTGGCTTATCTGTCACCCAAACAATTGTAACGCTTGTACTATCCATGTCACAAATCCAAGGACCATGAGTTATCTCAATACCCTTGGCACTAAATGAAAGCAGCAACAATAAACCTAATAATAAATGTTTCATCTACTTTTACTTAAAATCATTAATCATATTTCCTAAAAAAGAATCTATAAATAATACGCAAAACAGCATACAAAGTACTATGTTTTATACAACTTTTTGATATAAAAAATCACTGCACAGTCAGCCATAACTATTATACTGGTTTTTCTTCACAAACAAATAGAACTTTATATACCATCTTTTCGTATTAAAGCTGTCCAATATAAGTCCGTCCTTACGCAAAGTTGAATCTCCTTTGGTGACATCCAGCATTATTCTTAACCCTCCGCACCATTGGTGTTAACCACAAACACCAATAGTGCTGGGCAACAACACAACTGTAGAAGATGACATGTGAGTATCTTGAATGTCATTATAACCTATCATACTATAAACCACCAAAGGTGAACCTATAACATAAGAACCTTACCGAACAATTCCTTTCCGCTTCTTTTATTTACTTATCTCCTTTCCAAACAGCTTCTTTCTTCTGTAAATCCTCACTGCTACTTCCCACCATAATCTCAAAGATTCCTGGCTCAACTACATATTGCATCTCATTATTCCAGAAACCTAAGTCACGAGCATTGAGCGTGAAGACTACGCGCACAGTCTCACCCTTTGGTATGAAAACCTTCTTAAAGCCTTTCAACTCCTTCACTGGACGAACCATAGAAGCATGCTTATCTGCTACATAAAGTTGTACGATTTCCTCGCCATCATAGCCACCAGTGTTGGTAACATCAACCATAATCTGTAGTGTACCATCGGCATTAAACTCGTTTGCACATTGCATCTCGCCATAAGAGAACTTCGTATAACTCAAGCCATAACCAAAAGGATAGAGGTTTCTGTTGGGTACATCAATATGACGAACCGTTGAACTATGAGGCATATCACCCGGTCTTCCTGAACGCTTATAATTATAATAATTTGGAATCTGTCCCTCAGAGAGAGGGAAAGAAGTTGTCAATTTACCTGCTGGAACAGCATCGCCGAAGAGAATATCAGCTACTGCATTACCGCATTGTGTACCAGGAAACCAAGCCTCAAGCAAAGCATCCGCCTGATTATCAACCTTTTCCAAACATAGAGGACGCCCATTCATCAACACAACAACAAGCGGCTTACCAGCCTTTTGTAGTGTATCCAAGAGAGATTCTTGCTGACCTGGCAAGCGAAGAACTGCTCTACTGCGTGATTCTCCACTCATCAAAGCCTTTTCACCGACAACAGCTATCACAACATCACTTTGCTTTGCAACTTCAAAAGCTTTTGAAAACTCCTGCGTTGAAGGGTCTAAGAAGTCACAACCTTGTACGTGATTGATAGCTACACCACTACCCAACTTATTCTTTATACCCTCTAATACTGTCACAACATCTTTGTCTTCACCACGTGCCTTCCACGAGCCCATCAGCTCAGAACGATTATTAGCCAAAGGACCGATGAGAGCGATGCGCTTTGTATGCCTAGAAAGGGGAAGTGTACTTTGACTGTTTTTCAACAAAACCATTGATGATGCCGCAACCTTTCGAGCTAAAGTCATAGCACTATTAGAACGAACTTCAGTACGTTCGCGCTTAGAATCAAGGAAACGATAGGGATCTTCAAAAAGCCCTAAGGCATATTTCGCACGCAGAATATGCTCAACTGATGCGTCAATAGCCTTTATATCGACACGACCCTCGCGTAAGGCATTTTCCAAGCAACGGTTATATAGACCGTCTGTCATATTCATGTCTACACCAGCATTAAAAGCCAAAAGGGAAGCTTCTTCGTCCGTTGCAGCTACACCATGGTCTTTCAACTCTTGTACAGCATTCCAATCGCTTACCACGAAGCCTTGAAAGTTCCATTGATTGCGTAGTAAATCGGTCATCAACCAACGATTACCAGTTGCAGGAACACCATTAAGACTATTAAAAGCTGACATAAAAGTCTTTACTCCTGCGTCTACACAAGCTTTGAATGGAGGCAGGTAAACCTCAGCCAAAGTAGACATTGAGATATCTACAGGTGCATAATCACGTCCTGCTTGTGGAGCACCATAGGCTACAAAATGCTTGGCACAAGCATAAACAGAGTTAGGCTTACCAAGATTCCATTGGAAACCACGCACACGTGCTTCAGCTATCTTACAAGCCAGATAGGTATCTTCACCTGCACCTTCTACGATTCTACCCCATCGCGGATCACGTGCAACGTCAACCATTGGGGCAAATGTCCAATGAATACCTGATGCAGAAGCCTCTATAGCTGCAGCTTTAGAAGTCTCATACATAAGGTCTAAATCCCATGTACATGATTCTGCTAAAGGCGTTGGAAATATCGTTTTATAACCATGAATAACATCGAAAGCAAAGAGAATAGGTATCTTCAAACGTGACAACTGCATATTCTTCTCCTGCAACTTTCGCAGATTATCAACCCCTCCAACATTGAGTATTGACCCCACCATGCCACGGATAAAGAGCGAATCAGAAAGAGCTCCACTCTGAGGACCCGTCAAAAGCGTTCCTCCTACATATTGAGACAATTGTCCTATCTTCTCTGTAAGCGTCATCTTCTGCATAAGTTCATGCACAAACTTTGTCTCATTATCTCCCACCTTAACTTCTTTTTTCTCTCGTTTCTGAGGTAGTTGAGAATTTACATTATATGCATTACCTACACAGAAACAGCCCATTGCACAAGCAATGGCTACGATAGTTCGTTTCATATAATTGCAGTTGTTATATTATTCAGACTTAATATTTATTGTTTGTGGAACTAAATCAACTCCCTTAGCAGTGAGTTGAATATTAGAAGGCTTCTTTCCTGCCTGCACCACAACCAAACACTTGCCAAAAAAAGCACGACGTTCATTAGCTTGGAAACGCTCTAATGAGAACGGACTTCCATTGTCTACACCTGCTATCTTAGCATCTCCTAATAATGAGAAATAGATATTATTCTCTGCCCATGGACAAAGGTTACCATCCTTGTCAACCACCTCTACCGATACAAACGACAAGCTTCTACCATTTGCTTTTAGAACCTGACGATTTGGAGTCAAACGAATGTGATGAGGAGCACCTGCTGTCCTCTGTGTCTGTTCACCAACAACCTTACCACCCTTTCTTGCTACAACGCGTACTTCACCTGGTTCAAAGGTTACACGCCAAGCCACATGATATTCATGATTATTGCGCTTCTGGCGTACACCCTGCGACTTTCCATTAATGAATAATTCGACTTCATCAGCCTGATTATAATAACACCAGAGGTCAATTGTCTTTCCTTCTATCCAATTCCAATGTGGAAAAAGATGCAAAACAGGTTTGCTGGTCCACTCACTCTGATACATGTAGTAGCAGTCCTTAGGGAAACCTGCTAAGTCAACTATTCCGAAATAACTACTACGAGCAGGGAAATTGAATGGTGTAGGTTCACCGATATAATCAAAGCCTGTCCATATAAACTGTCCTGCACAATATGGAGTATGCTTCACAACATCCCATGTTTGCTCATGTGTAGAACCCCAATAAGCACAAGAATTGTCATAAGAAGAACACAGGAAAGTAGGATCTGTGAACGGACGTTTCTTGCCTGGCATGCGGAAAAGAGAATCACTTGGCATCTTATAATAGCCACGTGTTTGCAAAGCAGAAACCGTTTCGGTCATCAGGAAAGGCTTACCAGGGAAATTCTTTGGTACATCTTTCACCTTTTTTTGATGATAGTTAAAGCCTATCACATCTAAGGCTCCGCTCTTAAATAAGTTGTTATCAGGCGACACTTCATTACATCCAGCTGTAATCATTCGGGTCGGGTCATAGCGATGAACTATAGCAGCCAAAGCCTGAGTAAGCTTTGAATTAAGGTTGTGGGTATCACCCTGTGAGAGAGCAGATTTATCCCTTGTATTATTCAATAGGATATTAACATCCTCCAATGCCATTCCTGAGTTATTTACCTTATTCCATTGCTCCAAGACCTCGTTACCAATACTCCAAAGAATAATCGAAGGATGATTGCGATCACGCAGCACCATATCTCTCAGATCACGCTCAAACCATGACTTGAAATACAATGAATAGTCATAAGGAGTCTTTCCTTGTAACCAACTATCAAAGGACTCATCAACAACCAACACACCCAAACTATCACAGAGATTCAGTAACTCTGGAGCTGGAGGATTGTGTGAGCATCTTATCGCATTAACACCCATCTCCATCATCATTTTAACCTGACGATGAAGAGCATCTTCGTTAATCGCTGCACCTAAACAACCCAAGTCACCATGCAGACAAACACCATTAATCTTGATATTCTCACCATTCAAGAAGAATCCCTTTTGAACATCAAACTTTACAGTACGAAGACCTAACTTGAATGTGTCACAATCTATGACACGACCATTCTCAAAAACTTCTGTTGTAACAGTATAGAGATAAGGAGAAGAAAGCGACCACAACTTAGGCTTCTGCACACGCATTTGCTGACTAACCATTGTACCTGAAGCCGCAACATTAATAGCCTTGGAACTTTGAGCTACAATTTCATGATTCTTATTCCAAACCTTTTGGCGAACTGTCAAACGACGATTACGACCACTAAGATTCTCTATCTGCGTATTAAGCATTACATTTCCAACACCTTTCTTCACTTCTGTGACAGCTTGTACACCCCATTGTGCTACGCGAACATCCTTTGATTTCATGAGATAGACATGGCGATAAATACCACATCCCGTGTACCAACGACTGTTAGGTTGCTGAGAGTTATCAACCTTCACTGCAATGATATTATCTCCCTGCTTATTAAGATAAGGTGTAAGGTCAAAGCTAAAGCTAATAAATCCATAAGGTCGAGTACCCAAAAGCTGACCGTTTACATAAACAGAAGTATTCATATATGCACCATCGAAATAAAGCACATAACGTGAACTTGCATCCTTATCTTGTAAGACTAAGTGCTTTCTATACCATCCCTTACCACCAGGAAGAGCTCCACCATTAGCCCCTGATGGGTGGAGAGCATGGAAGTCTTCTTCTATAGCCCAATCATGTGGGAGGTCTAATAATCGCCAAGCACTATCATCGAATACTGATTGCCGAGGACTATCATCCTGACATATGGCAAATCGCCAACCAGCATCCCATAAGTTACGTTCAAAAGCATGTCCTTCTAAACGATATAAACACAGTAGTAATAGCAGAACAAAACTGCTACGACGCACGAGAGAGAAGGTAGGTCTTTTCATAATTTTATTAAGTATATTTTTTATTTTATGCTATTGTGTAAAAACTTCTCTTAAAGGGAAACATTAGTATCTTACTATGCACATAATGACACTAACGGTCCTTTCATACAATTTTCTACCTATGTATTGATGCTTAGCACCAATGGTGTTGACACCCAGCACCAATGGTGCGGAGGCTTACACGCATTGCAATTTATCACCAAGAGGAAAGCACTTTACTTATAGCAATTATATTTATAGAATGCTTATCTTTACAAGTTATTTAATGACTACCTTACGTCCATCAACTATATAGATCCCACGTATAAGCGTGTTTACCTCCCACCGATTGGCTACCTTTTTCCCATCGAGAGTATAAACAGCCCCATCATGCTGTCCAGTGGTTGGTATATTGTTCACAGCCGTACTGGTATTATTAATCAGACGAACACTACGCAAGTAATATCCATTACCAGTCACTGCTAAACCGTTATTCTTCAGTTCCTGTGCAGCAGCTGCGTTAATCGTAAACACATAGGCTTTCTCGTCAGAATCCTCTGTCAGGTTGATAATATTACCATATGGTTTATCAGATGAAAGAGAAGGTCTATCATGCTGTCCCTCCTCCGGATTCTTGTTTTGACGTAAGAAAACCTTAGCTCCAGACTTAACATCTCGTACAATGACTTCCAACTGACATTTATCTTCTACATCCTTAAATTGCTCTTTAGGGATGAGTGTTTCACCCCAACTAATTTGCTTAAAACCAAGCCATTTTGCAATATCTTTAGAAGAACGGCAAACAGAGAATAGACGAAGATTCTCGCCCTTCAACAGACAACCCTCGCTTTTTAGCTTATTGCAAAGTTCCTCTGTATTGACAACAAAGGTCACTTGAGCATCAAGTTGAGCAAGTTCAGGTCTTACTGCAATGATATTTTCGCCTTTTTTATCATAGATATCAAGCTTTATTTTACCAGACTCACGATGTTCTGATGCACTCAGCGTATCAATATCCATCACAAGCTGGTCACCTACTTCCAAATTAGTAAAGCGTTCTGCAGGAATTACTAACTCAACCGTTTTGGTCTTCCAATCCCAACTAACAGGTTTAGACCCAAGCCACAATGGTTGATTAGCACGTTTATATATGCGCATCCAATCAACATTCATCTCATAATTATGAGGAACTTTATTAGGGTCACCACCATACTTAGGATCCATGTGTGGATAAAGAATACCACCACCATCCTTATCAGGCATACCACCAATTCCACCATTTATAGCAACATCCCAAACACTATCAATGTCTGCGGTATATTTTTTCTTCAGGAATTCATTGTATTTATAAATAGAAGTTCCGTCAATAACATAATCTTTTGTAGAGAATACCGACCGTACTCTTCCATCTAATAAGAAGCTTATAGCAATATGTTCAGAAGAATCACCTGGTACAGGGTCCATTTGTACACCGTACACATGGAAATCAGCAGCAGGATCAAAAGATATTTCTCTTACACGCTCAGAGAAAGGATTATAGTTATATTTGTTTGTGAGTGTGAGTTTTTTATCTTTTTCTTGAAACCAACCTAATCCATGCACAGACTGATGAAGCGTTCTCTTACCCTTGAATTTATAAGTATGCTGTTCCCAATTATTCCATTTATCAGCATTGTCATCATTCACAAAGAACTCTAAAAGGTCTACCTCAAAAGTACTTGCACCTAAGCGATGACGAAGCCATAATGCCATCCAAGTTCCAATTTCATAAGGTACCTTTGCCTTTATTTCGATGCGAGAATAAAGTGGGTAATACCGCTTAACATCCCTACTGGACAAGAAGCCTGACCACCATCCTAAGTTTGTACCATTGTGATTAGGCTTTAGTGGATAACGAGGAATAACGCCATAATCCACATAAGGATCTGGAACTTCTGGCTTACTAATTCCCGTATTAATTGGGTCACGTGTAGCTCGAATGGTTAGAATGCCATTCTTTACCGTAACCATTTGCTCACGATAAGTCTGTGCCATACCCTGCCCAGGATTATTACCATAGGCATCATTGGCATAGTTTCGTGTAGGATCACCATATAGTCCCCATATCTTTTTGTTTACAGAAGTACCATTAAACTCATCACCAGGCAAATTCTTCCACCCTGGTAAAGTAGGAATCTCAGATACTTCCGACTGCGCGCTTACGTTGATTACACCCATACTTAGGACGCAAATCATTGAAATAAGTATTCTCATAAGTTTGTTTTGTTCTATTTGAAAAGTT
Organism: uncultured Prevotella sp.; assembly: GCA_963550695.1. GTDB lineage: Bacteria > Bacteroidota > Bacteroidia > Bacteroidales > Bacteroidaceae > Prevotella. Next base: position 8,605 of record CAUVDL010000036.1, read on the forward strand.
TCTTTTTACTTTTATTTTAAGCGACTCTATCCCAATAACAGGGGGAAGTTAATGTTATAGGATAGAGTTCACTTAATAATTTGATAGAGAGTATAAATTCATTACAATAAGAACATTAAGGCTCTACGATGGTAGCTTTCTTTGTTACAAAGTCAATAGTAATCTTTGTTCCTGCTTTCCAAACATAATCCTTATTAGGTTCTCCCTCACCATTCTTACGATAAAGGAAGTTCTTTGTTTCAGGATCAACGTAGACCTCACGTTTCCATGAGCTAAACTTCTTTGCTTTCTTAAATGCAGGTATGTCTGGATAAATACGCATTCTACCTCCATTCGTAATCGTTGCACTCATTGTTCTACCGTCAGCATTCGCTGCAAAAACTACTGGAGCACCACCACAATCGCCCGATAAATTGAGCGGCTGAATAGCGATATCACGAGAATCCAAGGCTACAAAGACAATATAGATACCATCACTTGGAACGACTGCACGATTATTAGCAACAGTATAGTCTGTCAGTGTCTTTAACTGAGCAAAGTTTCCTTTACCGAATGCCTTTTCTGTTGAAAACTCAAGTGCAGTTCCTCCACGAAGATAAGTGATATAGAACCAACGAGAGTCACCCGCATAACCATTCTCAAATGAAGCTACTTCTGGAGAGCTCCAATCCCAATTACCAAAGTCATCACCAGTCATATAGAGGTGTTTAACACCTTCTGGAATAAGATTCTCAGGAGTTGTACCACCAAAGTCAGCTGTATTATTAGCAATATCAAGGCTAACCTTTGTACCCTTCGCTACAGGCAATACACTTGCTTCACCCGTTGCTACACCAGGATACTCCACCTTTCTATTACGAATTGTGAACATCATAGTTGACCAATCACGTGCATTCTGTTCAGAATTAGCAAAGAAGTTAAGCTGTCCTGTCTCAGTTGTCTCAACAGACAAGTTGCTACCATTGAGTTCTAAAGCCTGCTCCTTATCTCCTAATGCAGCCCCCGATGCATACACCTTCGGTGTTTCAAAAGAAATCAACTTACGGTCTAAATTAACATAAACCAAATAAAGTCCAGAGGTATTTACAGTTGCCTTACCACTACCATCCATAGTAACTCCCTGCATTGTTGCCAATGAAGAGAATGCCTGTGAACCATCTTTTGACATAGCCCACTCTACAGTTTGTCCTGCCTGCAGATAGCATAAACGCCAGAACTCACCATTGCCAACAGCACCTACAGGAGCCATCTTTACAACTCCATTCGTGTTCCAAGCACCAAAGTTAGAACCACCCATATAGAGTTCGTTGGAAAGTCCAGTAACTTCAACACCCTTACCACCCATACGTGCAGTAAACTTACCAGTCAAAACACTATATTGCACCTGAACATTGTACTGTCCTTTCAAAGGAAACTTCAACTTAACATTTGACTGATTTGTCAATGGCTGATAACTATCATTGAGTTGATTGGCGCGTTCAGCCAAAGCAGTACCAGTGAAAACAGTCGACAAAGTATCAACCTCAGTTTCGCTATCACGCAGATACAAAGTTGTACCATCATTCATATTGAAGACATACTTACTTGGCAAGAGCTGCTGAGTAGAGTCAGCATTGCTCCAAGTCACAACGTGCGTAAGCTTATCATAAGTAACATTACTGAGTGGAATAGCCGTACTTCCATCTGCTGTAAGCGCATTATCACCCTTCATTGTAAACTGAATAGGGATGATGGTCAACTCCTTTCGCTGCTGATTAACGACTACCTGATACAGGCCTTCAGAAGGAACAGAGAAGCCTTCACCACCTTCTGTCAGGCTATAAGCTGTCACCTGAGCGTTAGAAACTGGAATCCCACTTCCCTTTCCATAAACAACAGGTTTTCCATCAGTGCCCACAAAGGAAATCAGAAAGCGACCATCTTTCTTCAACCAAGCCTTAAGACTTAACATATTAGCATGAGAGCCAGCAGTCAGTCGTCCTGTCTCAATTGGGATAGAGAACTCTGACGAAGAACCTGAGAGATAGATTCCCTCTGGCACATTCACGACCTCATCGTAGGCTATATTATTTTCTGTACAAGCTGCAACGCCTAAGAAGCACAACATTGCAAAGATATTTTTTAACTTTATCATGATGCTCTAATTTTGTTATAGTGCTGTCCGACACATCTTGTCCTTAAAAGTTAGTTATTAGTATCTTACTCTATTTTAATATAAGTAATGACCCTATCTTACCTTCTTCTATCGTGGAGTTGGTACTCAGCACGTGTGGTGTTCATGCCCAACACCAATCGTGTTAAGGATTTATCGGACATCAGCAATTATATTACCAATCTTTATTTTGACTCCATTTCTTCAGCTTGAGTAGCTCAGACTCTGGAATTGGATACCAATACATTTTAGGTTGAAAAACTCTCTGTTCTACTTCTACAGGCGCATAGGTGAAACCACCTGTAGCCTTCTTGGTAATCTGTACTCCCATAAGTGGAGAACCAAGTGTAGAAGAAGCGATTTTCCAACGGCGTACATCCCAAGAGCGATGCTCCTCGAAAGCCAACTCCACACGACGCTCATGCTGAATAACCTTACGCATCTCGTCTTGTGAAAGTCCACTTACTACATTTGGAAGTGAGGCACGATTACGAACCTTATTCAAATAAATCGCAATATTAGGATTAGAAGGGTCATATTCATTGAGTGCCTCAGCATAGTTCAAATAGATTTCAGCCAAGCGGAACAAAGGGACAACATGTCCACCGCTACTTCCTCCAGTCTGAATATTAACATCCTCATTAAGATACTTGCGCAAGTAATATCCCGTCTTGGTTGCATTTGGATTAGGACTTGCATCTGCACCTCCAGGGAAAGTTGTTACATTCTTTCCCTTGAAAGGAGCTACATTCATCAAGATTGTTGCAGTCAAGCGTGCATCTCTGTTCAAGTAAGGCTGTGCAGCTTTAGCAGGGTCGTTCCAATCAAAGGCTGTTCCGTCAAGCATCTCATACTCATCAACTAAGTTTTGTGAAGGATTAGTTCCGCCCTTTCCACCAAAGCTGATTGGGAAATTGCTCTTTTCAAAACTTGAGCTTGCACCATATCTACGTACGAAGATATATTCTTTGTTTTGGAAGTCATTCTTAAACAAATCAGCATAAGAGGTAGCCAACTCATATTGATTGAGGTCGATAACAGCCTTAGCCGCATCCGCTGCAGCCTTCCATAAAGCTGCGTCAGATGGCTTATTAGCTTCGTTTAAATCGCCGAAATTAACATAAAGAGGACTGGCAGCATAGAGCAATACACGACTCTTCAACGCCAACGCAGCACCCTTCGTTGCACGACCAAAAGCATCATTATTATTACGCCAAGGCGTCAGTTCAAGTGTGTCTGCAGCCGTGTCGCACTCTTTAACAATGAAGTCCACAACCTCCTTCATATTTGGACGTGGAGTGTTTTCATAGTTCTCATTGAGACTGAGTGTAGAGGTAACAATTGGAGTTGGACCATAACGCTTCAACAATTCAAATTGGAAGTAGGCACGAAGGAAACGAGCCTCAGCTCGCCACATACGGATATCTTTCTGGTTATTTTCATACTCTACCTGCTTATTCGGATCTAATCGTGTGATATCAAGATTAACATGATCGGTGTTCTCCAGCAGAGCACAACATTTAGAAATACCCGCATAATAACGATTCCAATGGTCATCAGGATTGCTCAAAGCATTCCAAGAGCCATTATTAAACTGTTGAATATTTGCTGTTTCAATAGCAAACTCGGCATCATCTGTTGCAGCATCTAACATAGCTCCATCTGACAAACGGCTCAATCCCTCTGGAAGCAGTGAGTAAGCATAGGTAAGATATTGCTTTGTTCTATTGTAAGAATCAAACGTTGCAGTTTTATCAATAAACGAATCTTCCTCACGATCCAAAAAACTATTACATGAACTTAGAACCAGAGCAGTGCTGATAGACACTGGGATGATAATATTTGAAAAAAACTTTGTTTTCATAGAATAAAGTTTCTAATATAAGACATAAATTAGAATGCAAGCTTTAAACCTACACTAACAGTACGCATAAGCGGATAGCTTAAGAGATTATCTTGCTCAGCATCACCCAAATTTCCAAGATGATCCAGTGTGAAAAGGTTGGTAGCATTCACATAGAAATAAACACTACTCAATCGCAATGCACGTGCAAAGGTATTTGCAAGTTCATATCCTACCTGAACATTACGTAGGCGCAAGAAGTTTCCATTACGACGCCAGAAGGTTGAAGTGCGATAGTTATTGCTGAAATTCATCGTTGACAAACGTGGGTAGGAAGCATCTGTGTGTGTTGGAGTCCAACTGTCAAGTGCTAAATTAGATGCTGTACCACTATTTTGGAAAGAGTAGATATTCGCTCCACGGAGATAGATATCACGCTGAGCAACGCCCTGGAACATTACACTAAAGTCAAAGCCTTTATACTTAAAGCCTCCACTAAACATATAGTTCCATGCAGGGACAGTACTATTACCAATAGGATGAGCATCATTCTCATCAACTACCTGGTCATTGTTATAGTCTTTATACTTGATATCTCCAGGTGCAATACGTCCAAAACGAGGTTGTGGAAGATTAGCATTGAGCTTTCCATTACTATCGAAATCATTTGCTGTATAGTAGCCATCAGCCTCTAAAACAATAGGTTTCCACACAGAATTACCTTTCTTATAAAGGTAGCTTTCTGGCTTAATGTCTTCTCCCTGCTCATCAACACGACTCATAGCATACCATGTTCCAGCCTCAGCAAAGTAAGAAAAGTTATCACGAACCTTACCCTGATAACGTGCTTTAAGTTCGAAACCGTGGTTTGTCACTTTACCCACATTCATCAAAGGTAGTATATCACCATAAGAAGCTCCAACGATACCCAATACCTGCGCATAAGGATAAGTAAGGATATCAGACTGCACCTCACGGAATACATCAAAGTTGACAGAAAGATTTTTCCAAAGTGTAGCATCGATACCAAAATTGAACATACACTTCTTTTCCCATGTTACAAATGGGTTTGCCAAAGTCTTTTCTGTGAAACCAGAAGACTGCGAGCTACCTGTGCCGAACAGATAACTACCACTACCACCGTATGACTCATCATAAATATAGCGAGCAGATGTCTGGTTGTTACCAGTAAGACCATAAGAAGTACGCAACTTCAAGAAATCAACCCATGACAAAGACTTCATGAAAGATTCACTACTAACTACCCATGCAGCTGACATCGCTGGGAATACTCCAAAACGACGACCACGTGCATAGTTATCTGTACCCATATAAGAAGCTACAACTTCAGCGATATAACGTTTCTGATAATCATAGGACAGACGGCCTGCAAAGTTCACATAACATTCGTCATCACGTACATTATATACCTGATAACGGTCATTGTGCATCAACAACATAGCATGAATACCATGATCTCCAAACTGACGCTGATAATCAATCTGACCTTGTAAACCTATACGTGACTGACTGGTTCTGAAGCCTTCAGTAGCTGTCAAAGCTGCATCTGATCCATACTGAGTATAGTTGTAAACAGGGTTATTTTGTGCATCAACACCTGTTTGAGTCAGAGAATAACGTGCGTAATCACGTGTCTTTGGAGATGATTCAGCCATGAAGTTGTGATATCCAAACATTACTTTAGCACTCAAACCATGCACAAGTGCGCTGAAATCATACTGTAAACCAAAGATAACCTGCAACGAACGAGAGTTTTCCTTATACAAACCTCTATTCAAAAGATTTGCAACAGGATTGGTATACAATGATGTTCCACCAATACTTCCATTCGGATTGTAAACAGGGAAAGCATTAGGAGGAGTCGTCCAAACAGACTTCAAATAATCATCTGCCCCACCAGCACCTGGTGTTGTCTTCTCTGCAAAGCTCACACCTGAATAAAGGAACGTGCGGAAATACTTTGTGATATCAACGTCCAGATTGGCTCTGAAATTATAACGTGCATAGTTTACATTGGCATTCTCTCGTTGCTTTGAATCTGTTCCACGATAAATACCATCATTATGCATTAATCCAGCCATTACATAGTAGTTCAGGCCACCGCCACCACCTCGGAAAGATAGTTCACCCATCGACAATGGTGTGGTATTCTTATACACCTGATTCTTCCAATTTACATTTGGATAAAGGTATTGATTACTTCCTGACTGATAAGAAGCAAGTGCATCATTCGTATATAAAGCCGCTTTTCCATCATTCTCAAGTGCTTGATTATACAGGCGTGCATAATTGTAAGCATCCATCGGTGTATCCATGATTGTTGGCATTTGGATACCCGTCTGCATACGAAAACCTATCTTAGGAGAAGAATGATAACCCTTCTTTGTAGTAATCAACAAAACACCATTTGCACCTCTTGAACCATAGATAGCCAAGGCTGCAGCATCTTTCAACAAAGATACCGACTCTATTTCTTCTGCAGAGATATTATCTAATGGAGCTTCAAAACCATCAACAAAGACAAGCATCTGCTGCTTACTATTGAACGAACTCACACCACGTGTGAACATATTCTCCATATAGAAGTCGTAACCAGGCTCACCCGATTTTTGTAGAATCGATAGTCCAGGAAGCATTCCTTTTAACGAGTTACCCACCGTTGGTGATGTTATCTCCATGAGACGCTCACCCTTTACGGTAGAAATAGCAGCCGACTGTGTTTTTGAAGACTGTACACCATAAGCTACATTTACGACTGTTGTATCAGTGATTTCTTGTGCATGTCCAGAAAGACTGGATAGCATAAGAGCACCTCCTATGATATGAATCTTATATTTCATTGTTCTATTATTTTACATTAAGGTTTACACGTTATTACCATCCAGGGTTCTGAATGAGATAGCCCTTATTGACTTCTTTTTGGTCAATAGCATACAAGTAGCAGTTATCATTCCAGAAACGGTGTTCAAACACGTATGGTTGATAATGGATATGTGTCTTATTACCGTCTATTGAATTAATCTTCAGACCATAGAACTTACCCTTCATTACTCCTTCGTCACCAGCGATAAGCCATCTTCTGATATCCCAGAAACGATGATCTTCAAATGCCAACTCTACTGCACGTTCGTTACGAAGCTTTGTTCGGAAAGCCTCCTGCGTCATACCTGCAGGGAAGTCTGGCATACCTGCACGTGCACGAACAAGGTTAACAGCATCGTAGGCTGCTTGTGAAGGTGTACTTTCATATTCATTAAGTGCCTCAGCATAATTCAAATAAAGTTCTGCCAAACGGAAAACAGGCCATTGTACATTGGTAGAATTACTACCATTTACATGTAAACTACGTGGAACCCACTTATGAAGCAAGTGAGCTGTACGGTCCATAGCAGACTTCTCTGAACCTCCGTCGAGGAAGTTGATAAATGGGATTTCATCATTCCAGCTACTGCTATGATAAGCAACAGTTTGCTTAAAACGTGGGTCAAGACTGTTATAAATATCAATGAGGTTATCACCACCATTCATATTCCAATCAGCAGGCTGACCATCTGCGCGCTTCTCATAACGCTGAACAAAATTAAATGTTACATATAAACCAGCATCTCCCCATGCCTTGTTCATAGCCCAAGTAGGCAAGTTTGCGACCAAAGGACGATTTGTTGTCTTGAAGTTTCTGTACTTCATATTACCTAAAATGATTTCCTCATTATTAGGAATAGTCCATACATCTTCATAGTCTTTCTCTGGGTTACCAGTATTATGAATCTTATAATGTCCTGAAGAAACTGCTGCATCAATAGCTGCCTTAGCTGCATCAGCAGCCTTCTTCCAACGCTCTCTGTCATAGTTCCCATAACCAATGAGGTTTTCGTGACCAGGGAATGCCATATAAGGTCTGCTCGTATTGAATAGTGGACTTGCAGCATAGAGTAGAACTCTCGCCTTTAAAGCTAAGGCTGCTATACGTGTAGCGCGACCTAACTTTGACTCATCAGTATAGTAATCAGGGAGATATTGCGTTGCTCTATCACAGTCAACAAGAATAGAGTCAACACAATCAGAGAACGAGTTACGAGGGCGTTCTGAGAAGTCTGTTGGGTCAATTACCTCTCTTACGATTGGCATACCACCATAACGATAGACACCTTCCCATAACAGCATGGCTCTCATAAAATAAGCTTCACCAATAGCACGCTTATTAAATTCAGGATCACCTTCATCAAAAGGCACTTCATTGATACGCTTTAAGATAAGATTTGCAACACGTGTTGTATGGTTTCTTAAATAAAAGCGACAATCCTCGTCCCATGTAAAGTTACTATTTGTATGGTTGCCTGCATTCCATGCAGCATTACCCATCGCCCAAGTTGCAACGTCTTCTCCCTCATCGCAAGCTGAAGCTAAGGTCGAAGAAGACAACAAACGACGATCAGTATTAGAACTACTCATACAAAAGCCATAGGGCATTCCTTCTGCATAGAGCGTTGTTAATAATTTCTCTGCATCTGCTCGAGTTGCGAAAACTTCATTCTCTCCATAGTCGACGGAGCGTGGAGTCTCTAAGTAGTCAGAACAGGATGCAAGCAAAATAGAAGCACAACCACATGCTATATATAAAAAATTCTTCTTCATACGAAAGGTTTTTAGAATTGAATATTTATACCCATGTTATAGATTTTCTGCAATGGGTAGGTATTAATCTCAGTTGCTCCTCCTCTTGATGGAGCCTCTGGATCCAAGTCAATAACATCTGTCCAAGTAAACAAGTTTGTTCCACTAATGAACACTCTCAGACTTTCCAATCCTAATGCCTTGAGCTGCTTCTTATTAAAGGTATAACCTAACTCTAAGTTTTTTAGACGCAAATAGTTAGCATTACGAATCCAGAAGTCTGAATCCTGATAGTTGTTATCAGTATCACGTGATGGACTCATTGACAAACGAGGGAAACTAATGTTTTCACCACGGTCATAACGCTCCTGTGTCCAACGCTCTAAAATCAAAGTCTTAGCACTATTATGGGCATTGATGAATGGCCACAATGCACGACCAAAGTACTTAATAGAAACGTGTGAGGCACCTTGGAAAAGTGCTGAACAGTCGAAGCCACGCCAGTTAAATCCTGCAGAGAATCCATAGATTATCTCTGGAGTAGGTGAATAACCGATTGGCACCATGTCATACATATCAATTTTTCCGTCCTTATTTACGTCAACATAGCGAATATCACCTGGCTGCAAACGATTACCATTCCAACTGCTTATAGGACGGTCGAGCGCATTGATTTCTTCCCAAGAATTATAAAAGCCATTAGAGAGAAGCCCAAAGAACTGGCCTACACGACGACCTGTATGCATCTGATAAGCATACTTTTCAGGAACTTCATCTTGGAAAAGAATCTTATTACGCGCAAAAGAATAGTTGAAACGCCCCCAGTAGTTGAAGTCGCGTATCTTATTACGATAGTTTACGTCAAATTCGAAACCAGAGTTCTCCATCTCACCCATGTTGTAAGCTGGCAAAGAAGCACCAATCAACATAGGTGCACTGTTTCGATTTGAGAGGATGTTATTACGACGCTCCTTAAAGTAATCAAACGAAACTGTCAAATGATTCTTGAGGAAGTTCACATCAACACCAAGATTCAACTTACGAGCTTTCTCCCATGTCAACAATGGGTTACCCAAACGTTTTTCCTCTATCATCTGCGAGTATACGGGGTTAGCAGCTGAACCAAAGTTGTAACCAGAAAGATTTCCACTTGTTGAACCATAGACAGAAGGCAAGTATAAGAAGCGGTCACCGCCAATCTTATCATTACCAACCTCACCATAGGTTGCTCTCAACTTCATATAAACAAGCCAATCATTCTTTGGGAAGAAAGGTTCTTCACTAACTACCCAACCAGCAGACACGGCAGGGAAGAATCCAAAGCGACGACCTGCAGCAAAGTTCTCTGTACCATTATAACCCATATTAAACTCTGCCAAATAGCGACTGGCATAACCATAAGTCACACGTCCAACAATACCTTGATAGGCATTAGGCACATGATAGGCAAGACTTGGTGAATAGTACTTACTCTGATTATAAAGCAACAGAGCCGTAGCATGATGCTTTCCAAACGTACGGTCATAATGGATTCCAGCTTCGAAATAAACCTTTCTATTCTTACCGTAATCGAAACCTCCACCCCAAGTGCTTGCTTCATTTTGTGGTACGAGGATGATATTCGTTGGATTGCTTGGGTCTACCTTAGGAACAAAAGTCTGCATGGTTTTCACCGAGAGACGTTTACTGTAGTAGTAGCTGTCATAAGAAGTACTTGCATGAACAGAAAGACCTTTCAACAACAAACGTGACAAATCATAGTCAAAACGCAAGGTTGAGTTGATGGTGTTAGCATAGGTATTATTATAACCATTGTTCAACAATGCTTGCCATGGATTCTCATCATCAATAGTATTCTCAAGACGTACCAATTTTCCATCGACCATACCTGGAGTACCCAATGGTGTTGCCCAAGAAATCTCTTTCCAAAGTTCACTATTACCAATACCTGGAGTACGAATATTATTGATTTGTGTTGACAGTTGTACTGTTGCTTTAAAATCCTGTGTGATATTAAAGTCGAGATTTGAACGGAAGTTATAACGCGTGTCAGAAGCATTCACATCATGATTACGGTCTATCTTCGTATATTTGTACATACCTCCTTGATTGAAGAAACCAGCAGAGATAAAGTACTTCATACGATCTGTACCACCTGAAATATTGAAGTTGTGCTGTGTACGGAGAGAAGCCTTACGCAAGAACTTACCCACCCAGTCAGTACTTGGATGCATAATAGGGTCTGTTCCATCACGATAGAGTTGAATATCTGCTTCGGTAAAGCGTGGAACATAAGATGTACCCTTTGTGTAAGCATCATTTTTCAAAGCTTCATTATACATCTCACAATACTCTGCACTATTTAAATAATGTGGTAAAGCTGTAGGTGATTGAACTGCAAAATTACCAGAATAACTCAAGTGTGGCTTACCTTTCTGACCTTTTCGAGTTGTGATCAAGATAACACCATTCGCACCACGCACACCATAGATAGCAGTAGCAGAAGCATCCTTAAGAATACTTACCGACTCAATTTCATTAGGGTCGAGTCCATTATAGTTTGGACGCTCAACGCCATCAATCATTACTAAAGGAGCTGTGTTGTCTGAGAACGTACTTACACCACGAATCAAAAGGGTTGAGTTATCTTCACCTGGCGCACCACTTCTCTGCATAGCAATAAGTCCTGGCATCTTACCGACCAACATATTACTAATATTTGCCTGTGGGGTTTGTACCAAATCTTTTGTTGACACTGATGCAATAGCACCTGTTACAGTTGCCTTCTTCTGTGTACCATAACCTACGACAACAACTTCATTAAGGGCTTGTGCTTCATCTTCCTTTAAGATGATCTTCAGATTGGCACCACTCTTCGCTGCTACCTCACGAGTAGCAAAACCAATGTATGAAATAGAAAGTACGCTATTTGCTGGAGCTTCAATCGTAAACTCTCCATCGGTATTCGTAGCTGTACCTATCGTTGTTCCTTTTATAAAAACACTCGCACCGATGATTGGATCACCATTTGCCTCAAGAACAACACCCGAGATTTTATTCTTCTCTGGTGTGTACTGTTCCCGCTCATTAATAACTACTGCCTTTTTGGGTTCAGAACTCTCAACCCTTTCCTTTGCCACAGGGGCTGTGCTTAATACAATAGTATTATTGTTGAAAGAATATTGAATTCCATGAGGAGAAAACACATGTGTAAGGGCTTTCTCTAAAGGCCAATTCTTGCATACCAATGTTACTTTCGTCTTAGAGTTAAGTACATTGTTACGATACACAAAAGTGTAATTCGTTTGTTTTTCAACTTGCCGAATAAATCGACTGATTTCTTCGTTTTGGAGATTTAGACTGACATTGCCACGCTGCGCCAACAACATTGTCGGTATAAGTAATAATACCATAACCAACAAGCAACGCAGAAGAAATCTCCTTCTTGTTTTTAGATTGTTTGCCATATACTATGTTTTTAGTTATAAGGGTTTAGATATAAAGATTTATTCTATGATTATTGTTCCATTATCTGTATGATAATTAAATTTATACTGCATCTTCAACGAACTAAGTACACTTTCCAATGATTCATTATAGAAGGTACCAGTGAGAAGGTCGTTAGCTAACTTCTTATTACGAAGCTGAATGCGTACGCCATACCAATCCTCAATTTCATGTAACACCTCAGCTAACGGCTTACTATTAAATGCCAGATAACCCTCTTTCCAACGTGCATCGGTTGTCGTATCATTGTCACAGATTTTAAATTGATGCGAAGCAAGCTTATAAATTGATTTCTTTCCAGGATAAAGACGATAATCTTCTTTCAGCACCTCTGATGTAAGTCGAACGGCACCAGAGAACAAGGCTGTCTCAATGGCATCTTCGTGATAACGTACATTGAACTCGGTACCCAAGACTTCAATTTGCATATCGTTTACCTTTACACGAAATGGACAAGTGGCATCTTTCGTTACATCAAAAAAAGCTTCACCTTTTGTCAACACCACTTCACGATGTTTTTGAGGTACTACATTATAACATATTTGGCTATTTCCGTTGAGGGTTACTCGCGTACCATCAGGCAAGGTTATCGTACGTTTACTACCCGCCTTAACACTTACATAAGTATAAACTGGAGCCGAAGGAGCCAATGAGTTTATCCACCAATAACTGCCACCTACTAATGACAACATCAAAACGAACATCGCCGCATAGCGCAAGAATCTACGAACACGTGTCTGACGTTTCTCTTCTTTCACATTAGCATAGATATTTTGCAAGATTCTTTGCTGTGACTCACTACTCATCTTTACAGACTCTGACAATGTAGATAAATCATCACACATTAAATCCCACAACTCTTCATCTGTCGCAAGCGGAACCTTGCTTTTCAATATTTCAAAATCTGTTTGAGATATTTGTCCCGATGAAAATTGCTTATATAATTCTTCTAATTCCTTTTCCATACGTTTTTAGCTTGATAAAAGATATACGTATGAGATAGAAAAGAATACTAAAAAATAACATTTGTTAACGCTTTGTCTGTTTCAAGAAAACCTTCTGCAATCATCAGGATTGATTTTAAAAGTACAGTTCATTTATTAAAAGAGCTTTATTTGGTTAGTAGAAGGCTGTTCTAATTGTAAGTGACCTCCATACCAATATCATTTCAGATGATGTGTAGCTTCCGCACACATGGTGCTCAGCTTCCGCACGCATGGTGTTTACCCACCGCACCACATGTGCGGAACATAAACACAATGGTCAAAGAGGTAAACATAACTTCTTATCTATGTAACCTTATATTGTAAAACAGCGTTAATAAGGTCATAAGGAAAAGATTTCTCAAACTTAAATAAATCTGTATCACTGAATATTTTGCCTCTCCCCAATCTCCTTCATAGCAAAAAAAGAAGATTAAGCATCATCCCTTAGAAGCCGTAAGGTACGGAAAAAAAAGCTATCTCGACAATTCCCTTCTAAATATCTTTAATGTAGAGGTTAGATAGTTTTTTACAGTCTGTGAGGATAAGTTCAAGCTCTCTGCAATCTCTTGAATAGGCATATTCTTTTCACGGCTCATTTCATAAATCTGACAAGCACGCTTCGATAACAACTTCTTTACCTGCTGAATACGATCAACAGACTCTTGATAATCAAGTTGTTCTTCTGGGGTTGCAAACGAAGAAATCTCATCACATGCCTTACGATAACCATCAAATTCAAGCTGTGCAACTTGCTTTCTAAAACTATCAATAATCAAATTCCGAGCAATAGTGAATATTAAAGCATTTACGTTGCCATAGCAATCTAATTGCTCACGCATATTCCACAACTTCATAAAGGTTTCCTGAACGATATCTTCTGAAAGTGATACGTTCTTTGTCTGCGCCAATGTAAAACTATATAACTTGTTTGAATAATGCATATACAATTCTGAGAAAGCCTCATAAGAGCCTTCTCTCAACTGCATTACCCACTTGTCATAAATGTCTTCCATTGCAATAGAACCTATTTATCTTCGCAGTAATCCAACACTTCTCACTCATACTAATTAGCCATTTAAATTACTATTGTTGGAGATAGGTTGATTGGTACTTAATATTGCTTAGCGATGCAAATATATACATATTCTTTTACAATCTATCACATTTCATCTTATTTTTTTTATTATATCGTAGACGAAAAATTAATTAGCAACAAAGAATAAAGTTTTATATCTAAAACTAATTATCTGAAAATAAATG
>CAUVDL010000037.1:0-22476 GCA_963550695.1 uncultured Prevotella sp.
GACACACACGATGTGGCAGAACTTCCGTATGACAAAGAATGTAGAGGAAATCCTCTATCAGTCTAACGAACTCTTCGATAAATTCGTCATCTTTGCAGAGACTTTCGTAAAGATTGGTACAAATATCGAACGCCTACAACAAGACTTCAACAAGGCTAAGGGCCAACTAAACGAGGGTAAGGGCAACATCGTTCGCCGCTTAGAAGGCCTGAGAACATTAGGTATTAGTCCGAAAAAGCAGATTCCGGAGAGTCTGTAATAAGTGGGAATCAAGCCATAGCTAACTTTCTAAAATCATATACAAAACGTCCCCAACTATCTACTTTCAGATTACTGAGGGCGTTTTATTGTCTATGAATTTCCTTTACATTATTTCGTATTCTTATACCGAAAAAGGCTAAAAAAAGGCATTTTCATCTACCTTTGTAACCCTCTTGCTATAAAGAAGTTACAAAACTGCTTTTCAAAAGGTGCTTAATAAGGCTTCAAAAGGGCGTTAGTAAGACCTCAAAAGGGCATCTTTTCAAAGCCAATTAGGCGTCTTTTCGAATGCAATTAAGCCTTAGTAAAAATCAAGTGAAGGAAAAATATTTACAAAGAGAGTTGCTAATAGTTGAATTGTTGACCACTAAACCCTCTAAAAAGCCTACTTCAACAGATACTGCTTTCTCGACTCTATGATATGATATGATTTGCCTGATCTCCTCATACCAGTAATGACCTTAATCATTCCATTATGTCTCAAATCTATCAATCGTTTGAGTAATGCATCACGTCTTATTTCCATATCGTTCTATATTTTTGCACCTATCCGCATTTTTGTCGACTGCAAATATAATTAATTATTGATACAAAAGCAAATCTATTCAAAAATAATTCTGATTTACAAAAGCTAAGCTCTGCTTTGTTTTACTCAATATAATTGAAACACTTCATATACTATTCAGCTGACATAGAACGAATAGTGAATGTAAATAATGTGATGGCAAGTTACGGATAGATAGTGAGAACACAAAAAAGATAGGGAATGACAAATTGTGATTCCCTATCTTTTTATTTATCAAATGACTATAATAAGCTATTTACTTCTCCAATACCTTGAACTCAGCACCGGTTGCAAAGTCCTGACCAGACTGCTCACTAAGGGCTGTCAGACGAACGAAGCGAGCCTTAACAGGTGTGGCGAGGAGGATAGTCTTTTCCTTTCTGTTGTTCTCAAACTCACCCTCAGCAACAGCCTTGCCCCATGTCTTACCGTCGTTGCTAACCTGAATGCTATACTTCTTGATGTTACCATTGTTGCTGTCCTGACGTGGGAGGTAGGTGAAACCCTTGATAGTCTTCATTCCACCACAGTCGAAGTCAACCCAGTGTGGGTAGTTAGCCACAGTAACAGAGTACATTGTGTGCCAGTAGCTGCTTGGGTTACCATCAGTAAGATGGCTTGCATCACCCTCACCACTCTCCTGACTTGAAGCGAAGACCACTGACAATGGGATGCTCTCGATGCGTGAGAAGGATTGAGAAGCAACAAGCCAATCATTTCCCTTTGTCCAAGCTGAAATCGTACCACCATTGCGCAAGCTAATAGGACCAGTGTACTTCACAGCCTTCTTGCTGTCATTAACACGATAATAGATGTCGCCCTTCGCACCATTTGCATTGATTGTCACATTGCCTTCGCCATCACGTACGATGGTAAGTGGTGTGGCACCGTTAAGACTTACATTCGCATTGCTAACGAGGTCGTTGGTCTTAACAGAGTTCATCGGACGAATCATATAACCGAAGGTATGTGGCGTTGCCATCACACGGTCGCGCAATAACGGACCACCCTGTCCACAACTGTTACCACCAAGACCCGTGATAGCCATGTCAAGATGCAAATGCGTGTATTCGCTCTGAGGCAGTTCGTGTGGGTGATTAGCCATTGCAATCGTATTATCCGACCAAGGAAGCGCTGAGAAACTCATCTTATCCTTAGCCACGAAAATCGCACCATAGAGGGCATCGTTGCCGTCATTACCAGTGAGAGAGAGCCAACGAGTATCCTGATGGTTACCCGTATCCTGTGGTTTAGGGAAGGCTACGAACTCATCCTCTACCTCCTGCTGCTCGTAGATACCAATCATCTGACCTGTCTTACGGTCTGGATAGTTGTCAACAGTACCACGACCATAGTAATTCAACAGACTGAGTGACTTTGGAACACGTACGGTATAACCCAACTTAGCGAGTGTCAAATTAGGCTTATTGCTTGTAATTGCGCTCTCGCTCTCAATACTACCGTCAGGGAAGATAGTGTAAACCACCTGCGTATTGAAGCGGAAATCGTCCTTACCGAATGGCTTTTCCTTGTACTCGATGAGCTTCTTCCAGTTGGCATTGCCACCCTCAAGACGATAACCATGAGGTGCTTGTGACTCAACATTGAACACAACAGAAACAGAACCGTCAGCATTTGCGTGGGTTGTATAGTTAGTACACTTGTGCTGAAGGTTATTCAAACCGTTTGCATACCAAGCCTCGTAAGCCCAGTTGTCATTGTTAACCCATGCACGGAAAGCGTTCAACTCTGGTCCACAACCATCAGGGATGACAGTCTTACCATCGTATTGAAGGTTATAAATAGTACCCTTAGCGAGGTCGAATGTTGTCGTGAAGGTCTTGCCAGAGAAGACAATCTTGTTGTCCTTTACGGCAGACATATTCACCTTACCTACTGCAGCGAGAGCTGGGCGAGCCGCTGCTGCCTGCACTGGCAGTTGCTCCTCAGCCTGAATATAGCCTGCCTTAGCCCAAGGCATATCACGCTTGAGACGATAGGTTACGTGGAGGAGGTACTCCTTATTAGGGTCAAGACCCTCGTTGAGTCCTGCTATTGTAATGCTCTTATGGCTTCTTGCTGGTACGCTACCCAATTCAAGATTGCCTTTCTTAACGGTTACACCATCAGCTGTCAGGCTGTAAGACATTGCATAACCACTAAGGTCATCAGAGTAGTAGTTCTTATTGAACACGTCCAAAGTAGCTGTCTTAGTGTCCTTCCAACTTGTACCAATATACTGGTAAACCTTCTTCACCTCATAATACTGTGGCTTTGGAGTCTCATCACCGAAGATAACACCGTTCATAACAAACTGTCCGTCATTAGGCGTATCACCAAAGTCACCACCATAAGCAAGGTAACGCTTGCCATCCTTTGTGTAGTTGTACATACTCTGGTCAATCCAGTCCCAGATGGCACCACCCATAAAGAAGTTGGTAGACTCCATTGCCTCCCAGTAGTCAACGAGGTTACCAACAGCGTTACCCATTGAATGGGCATACTCTGAGATATGGAAAGGATACTTAATACCCATCTTTCCCTTCACCGCATCACGTGTCCATGCAATACTTGGATACTGGTTAGAACCCATGTCTACGATGTCGTTGTTGCGCTCATACTGTACTGGTCTTGAAGCGTCATAAGCCTTCAAAGAGTCGTAGGCTACAACGAAGTTATGACCAGGTCCTGCCTCATTACCCAAACTCCAGATAACGATTGAAGGCTGATTAACAAGCTGGTGAGTCATTGCCATCACACGATCAACGTGTGCTGCTTGGAACTCTGGTACGTGTGAAAGCGATGCCTTGCCATAGAAGTATTCATGACTCTCGATGTTTGCTTCGCTCTCCAAATAGATACCATACTTGTTACAGAGATAATAGAAGTAAGGGTCGTTAGGATAGTGAGAGGTACGCACGTGGTTGATATTCGCACGCTTCATCAGCATAATCTCACGTTCCATCTGCTCACGAGAGATAACCTTACCCGTCAATGGGTTGGTATCGTGGCGGTTCACACCCTTGAGTTTCACTGGTTTTCCATTGATATAATAATATCTTCCAGCCAAACCGAACTCGTCCTGACTTGCAGGTGTATCCTTAATCTCAACCGTACGGAAACCAGTTTGGAAACTTATCGTTTCAACAACTTTCTTACCCTGCATCAGCTCACCAACGATAACATAGACGTTAGGCTCTTCTGCTGTCCATGCTGCCGCATTATTCACGGTAAGTGTCTGTCGGACGTCAGTCTGTCCCTTACTATTACAAACGGTCTTTGCCTTCGCATCCTCGAAGGTTGCCACCAACTCGTTGTCATCCGCAAAGAGTCTGTTCTTATAAATACTCCAACGAAGGTGCAAGTCTTTTGCATTCTTGGTTGTGAGGTTCTGCAATGTTGTATTGAGATCGACAGTACCCTTACCATCAGCGAATGAAGGGATAGCCTTCACATCAGCAACGTGTACCTTCGGAGTAGCTGTAACGTTCACGCTACGGAAGATACCTGGCAGGCGGAACATATCCTGTGCCTCGAGGAAACTACCGTCAGACGAACGATAAACCTCTACTGCTACCTCGTTCTTTCCCTTAGTGATATAAGGAGTAATATCGAATTGTGCCGTGTTGCGCGAGTTCTTTGAGAAACCCACGTAACGACCATTAATCCACAAATAGAAGAATGAGTCTACACCATCAAAGTTCAGGTAGACTTCCTTACCGTCCCAAGTTGTTGGAATGTCAAAGCTTCTTCTGAACGAACCCACCTCATTACGATATTCGTAAGTAGTGTAGTTCTTTGGCGGTTCACGCATAACACCCTTCTTCCAGTCACCTGGTTCGATGTTATATTTGAAGATAACCCACTGATTTACATAGATTGGCACACCATACTTCAATGTTCCATCTTTCTGAATACCCGCCATATTCCAGCTTACAGGCACCTGCAAACGATCCCACTTGCTATCATCATAACCCTTTGTAAAGAAGTCCTTTGGACGCTCATCAGGGTTCTTTGAGAAGTGAAAATGCCATTCTCCGTTAAGAGAAAGATAGTCCTTTGCAAACTCTGGCAATACTTTTCTTGCCTCATCAACAGACGAGAAAGAAGAGAACAACGCACGAGCAGGCAACTTATTGTAGCCCAATGCACCCGGTGACTGCCATTCATTACCCGTTGGTGCTGTTGCCTGACCGAAGAGATAGCCTCCCGCAGGATAGTCATCAGCCTGTATAGGCGCAGCTGTTAATGACGATAATAATAAACCGAATAAAAATTGTTTATGCATAATAGTTAGGTGTTATACGCTTTCAGAACTGTCTCTGACCGCCTTTTTCAAGGCTTCTTCAAAGACGCTATGAGACTGCTACTCAGCTCGCAAGCCCCACTCCATTTTACAATGTAGGCAAAGTTAATAAAAAAAAACAAATAAGCAATAAGAAAGCAAGGATATTACGTAAATAATACACTATTCTTTGGTTGGTTGATGAGTAGATAAGTTGATGAGGTAACTGTAAAGACATAAAAGCATAAAAGGTATAAGAACGCAAGAAGAACAGAGTATAAAAAACCATTAGTTATAAACAAATAATGAATTATTTTCATGAAAAAAAATATTTTTGTTCGTGAAGATAAATATTTCTTTTCATGAAAATAAATTCTTTTTCTCGTGAAAATAACTCCGAGTTTGTAGTTTATAGGCAGGCAACTGTGAGTCCTGCCATTACGATGCTGACCATACTCATGAGTTTTATAAGTATGTTAAGCGATGGTCCAGATGTGTCTTTAAATGGGTCGCCAACGGTGTCACCGACGATGGTTGCTTTGTGAGCATCAGAGCCTTTACCACCGAAATTGCCTTCTTCAACATACTTCTTCGCATTGTCCCACGCACCACCTGCATTCGACATGAATACGGCAAGGGTGAAGCCTGCTGCCAAACCGCCTACTAACAAGCCCAATACGCCTGCCACACCGAGCAGAAGACCAACAATGACTGGGATAATGATGGCTAAAAGTGAAGGAATAATCATCTCGTGTTGCGCACTCTGTGTACTGATTTCCACACATCGTCCATAGTCTGGTGTGCCTGTTCCTTCCAATATGCCCTTAATCTCACGGAACTGACGACGCACCTCTTCCACCATCTTTCCAGCTGCTCTACCCACAGCACCCATCGTGAGGCCGCAGAAGAGGAAGGCTGCCATAGCACCGATGAAAGCACCGACAAGAACCTTTGGATTCATCAAGTTTACTTGGAAGTAGTTCATGAAGTCTGGAATCGTTGCCTTTGTCGCATCAATGGTCTCGCCTGCAACGTTGGTCATCTGCGTACCAACACGTGCCATTGCAATCTTGATTTCTTCGATATAAGAAGCCAACAGTGCCAAAGCTGTCAGTGCAGCTGAACCGATAGCAAAGCCTTTACCCGTAGCGGCTGTGGTATTGCCCAGTGCGTCAAGGGCATCTGTGCGATGGCGCACTTCCGCTCCTAACTCGCTCATCTCAGCGTTACCGCCAGCGTTGTCGGCAATTGGTCCGTAAGCATCTGTTGCCAAGGTGATACCCAAGGTAGAGAGCATACCGACCGCAGCGATACCGATACCATAGAGTCCGTGTTGAATAGAAAGTGCAGACATAGACATATCAAAGCCGTTAGCACAGAGATAACTCAGCATGATTGCTACGGAAATAGAAAGGACAGGAACGCAGGTGGAAATCATACCCGTACCAATACCTTTTATAATAACTGTTGCCGAGCCCGTCTGACTCGCCTCAGAGATAGTCTTCGTTGGCATGTAGCTTTGGGAAGTATAGTACTCCGTTGCCTGACCAATGATAACCCCAGCAGCCAAACCAGCAATGACAGAGAAGCTAACACCGAGCCAATTCTCCAAGCCTAAGAGGTAGAGAATTAGGAAACTAACAGCTGCAATGAGTACGGCAGCCGTGTTCGTGCCGAGTCCTAAGGCGTGGAGGAGATCCTTCATCGTCGCTCCCTCCTTCGTTCTTACGAGGAAGATACCGAGCAAACTAAGGAAAACACCTACGGCAGCGATGAGCATTGGCGCAATGACCGCACGCAACTGCATCTCGCCTGATGAGGCTGCAAAGGCGGTTGCACCCAAGGCTGCGGTTGAAAGAATCGAACCGCAATAGCTCTCGTAGAGGTCGGCACCCATACCCGCCACGTCACCCACGTTGTCGCCCACGTTGTCAGCAATCGTTGCAGGGTTGCGTGGGTCGTCTTCAGGGATATTGGCTTCGACCTTACCCACAAGGTCAGCACCCACGTCGGCAGCCTTTGTATAGATACCGCCACCCACACGAGCAAACAAAGCCTGCGTCGATGCGCCCATTCCAAAGGTCAACATCGTTGTTGTGATGGTGATAAGCATTTCGCTCGTTGTCATCTTATCGGAATAGAACCAAGTAAGGACAATAAACCAAATAGCAATGTCTAATAATCCTAAACCTACGACAACCAAGCCCATGACAGCACCCGAACGGAAAGCAATCTTGAGTCCATCGTTGAGTCCCTTACGTGCTGCATTGGCTGTTCTTGCACTGGCATAGGTAGCCGTTTTCATACCGAAGAAACCAGCAAGACCAGAGAAGAAGCCGCCAGTCAAGAAAGCAAAAGGTACCCATTCATTCTGAGCGTTGAAGCCGTAAGCCATGATGGCGAAGACAATAGCAAGAACGACAAAAACCATCAAAACGACTTTGTACTGCTGTTTCAGATACGCCATGGCACCACGACGTACGTATTCAGCAATCTCAATCATACGAGGTGTGCCCTCTTCGGCTTTCATCATAGACTTAAAGAAATACCATGCCATAGCCAGCGCACACACTGATGCGATGGGTATGAGCCAAAAAACCTGTGGGATGTGTTCCATAATTCAATACATTTAGGTTATATAATAGATTTTACTTACTTGCTCGCAAATATATAAAAAAAATATTGATAGCAAAAGAGAATTAAAGGAAAAATAAAAAGCCTCACCGTCAGGTATGTCAAAATTAACACACTCTCAAAATGATATGAACCCCGAAAGTTTTTTCTAACTTTCGGAGTTCATATCATATCATGTTGATACATCCTCTTTTATATAGGAATCTTTTATTCCCTTATTAATCGAAGTTTGTAAGCTATTTTCATGCAAATCAAAACTAACACATGCTCAATTGGCTTCTAAAAGATGCCTAATTGGCTTGCAAAAGATGCCCTTTAAGCCCCTTATTAACGCCCTTTTGAAGTCCAAGTAAGCACCTTTTGAAAAGCACCTCTGCAAGTTATTGATTAGCTGTTAGTTACCAAAAGGACTTTTTAGAGGGATTTGGAGGGATTCAAGGGAGGATTGAGCGGGATTTTTGTAAATTATTTTCTGACAACAAGCAGAGGGATTAAGTGTTGGCTAATTAGGCTAATTGGGCTAATAAAATAATAGGATTATAGGGCTTATTAGCCTTATTGGGCTAATTAGGCTAATTAGACTAATTGGGCTAATTGGGCTAACTACCCCAATAAAAAAACAGGGATAAGCAAACGCCTATCCCTGTTTTTTAGATTCTATTCACTGCCTGCCCCAAGGGCAAACAAGAAATTAATTATTTACCGTACCACCAACAATATCGAGCAATTCAGATGTAATGGCTGCCTGACGCGACTTGTTATATTGCAAGTTGAGTCCACGAAGCAGCTCGTCAGCATTATCTGTTGCGGTCTGCATGGCAACCATTCGCGCTGCATGCTCAGAGGCATTACTATCCAGAAGGGCAGTATAAACCATGTGATGTAGCAGTTTCGGTACCAATGTTGTCAAGACTGTATGCAGGTCTGGCTCAACGATGAAGTCATCATTCAGAGAAGTAACAGCCTCATTATTAGACTTCTGTGTTTCAGACTGTCCTTTTCTCTTGAGATAGTCCTGTGCAGCCTTGCTCGAAATATTTGATGAAAGATCACGCGTAGAGTCGGCATTGAGTTCTTCTTCAAGGTCAATTGGAAGGAAATTCTTACGTTGGAGAATCTGGCTTCCTGCACTCTTGAAATGATGATAGATAATCTCTACCTTATCGAACTCGCCATCCAGCCATTTCTGTCCCAACTCCTTGGCAATATTGCGGCACTCCTCAGAATTTGGTTTATCAGCAAGCTGCGGATAAGGGTATACACAGGTATATCCACGCTTCTTTGCTGCTTCATACACCTTTCGTCCTACTGGATAGATGACAATATCCTTGTCGGTCAAGCCCTGCGCACGATATTCGTCTATCGTATGTTGCATCAACTTGATGACATTCGCATTGAATCCACCACAGAGAGAACTGTTTGAGGAGAACACGAGTAAGGCAACACGTTTCACTGGTCTCTGCTCGTCGAACGGAGTGTCCGTATCAGGCGTAGAGACAAGGAAAGCCTTGAGAATGTGTTCGAGCATAGCCTCGTATGGGAGCATACTCTCGATGGCATTCTGGGCATGGTGTAACTTACTCGATGCAACCATCTTCATCGCACTCGTAATCTTACGAGTACTCTGAACACTGGCGATGCGAGTCTTGATTTCCTTTAAGGATGCCATTCTGTATTGTCTTTATTTGTATTGTCCGGCAATATTGCCCATGACTTCTTCGATTACCTTGATAGAAGTATCTTCGAGGTTACCAGCAGCCAAATCGCTGATGACATTGGCATGAGTAGTGCGCATGGTGTCGAGGAACTGGTCCTGACACTGGCGAATCTGGTCAACAGGTACGTCGCGCATCAAACCGTGTACACCGCAGTAGAGGATAGCAATCTGCTCACCCACAGGCATTGGACTGTACTGTGGCTGGATAAGCAACTGATTGTTCTTACGTCCACGGTCGAGGGTCATCGCTGTAACCTTGTCCATATCTGATGAGAACTTAGAGAATGCCTCCAACTCACGATACTGTGCCATATCAATCTTCAACGTACCAGCTACCTTCTTCATACTCTTAACCTGCGCTGAACCACCCACACGAGAAACGGAGATACCTACGTTAATAGCTGGACGGAAGCCCTGATTAAAGAGGTCTGACTCAAGATAAATCTGACCATCGGTAATGGAAATCACGTTAGTAGGGATGTAGGCTGACACGTCACCTGCCTGTGTCTCAATGATAGGCAGAGCTGTGAGTGAACCACCACCACGTACATGACCCTTCATACACTCAGGAAGGTCGTTCATCTTCTCTGCAATCTCCTGCTGGTTGTTGATACGTGCGGCACGCTCAAGCAGACGAGAGTGGAGATAGAAGACGTCACCAGGATAAGCCTCACGACCTGAAGGACGACGAAGAATCAATGATACCTCACGATAAGCTACAGCCTGCTTTGACAAGTCATCATAGATAACGAGAGCAGAGTAACCACGATCGCGGAAGTACTCACCGATAGCAGCACCGGCAAATGGTGCATAATACTGCATAGCAGCAGGATCAGCCGCCGTTGCACTTACGATAATTGTATAAGGTAATGCGCCACGCTCCTTGAGGTTCTGTACCAATGTAGCAACGGTAGAAGCCTTCTGACCGATAGCAACATAGATACAATAAACAGGATTGCCCTGCTCGTAGAAGCTCTTCTGATTGATGATAGTATCAACGGCAATGGCTGTCTTACCTGTCTGGCGGTCACCAATGATAAGCTCACGCTGACCACGACCGATAGGAATCATTGAGTCAACAGCCTTCAAACCCGTCTGGAGTGGTTCCTTCACTGGCTGACGATAGATAACACCTGGAGCCTTACGGTCCAATGGCATCTCAAAAGAGTCAGTCAGGTCGATATCACCCTTACCATCGATAGCCTCTCCAAGCGGATTGACTACACGTCCCAAGAAGTTGTCATTGACACGGATAGAGGCAATGCGATGTGTACGCTTCACGCTCTGTCCCTCCTTGATACCTTCAGTAGGACCAAGAAGGACACAACCGACATTGTCTTCCTCCAAGTTCATGACAATCGCCATAGTGCCATTCTCAAATTCAAGCAACTCGTTGGCTTCAGCATTGCGAAGACCATAGACACGTGCTACACCGTCGCTGACGGTCAGTACGCTACCGACTTCATCAAACTTCTCCTCAGAGTTGATGCCTTGAAGTTCTTTCAAAAGAATCTCAGACACCTCACTTGGTTTAATTTTATCTGACATGTTATTAATCTAATTACTTTTTTAATTGTGTGAGGATAGCGTTCAGTTTGCTCTTCACGCTGGCGTCCATTCTGTAAGTATCGTACTCAAGAATAAAGCCACCTATAAGTGAAGGGTCAACCTCAGTGTTGAACTCAACGGTTCCCTGTGCTCTAGATTGTACCAGTGCTTTCATCTTGTCTTCCGTCTGGGAAGAGACAGGCGAGGCTGTGATGACCTTTCCGCGAATGATGTTCTTCTGCTTACGATACAGAGCGACATAGTCATTCGCCATAAGCTGCAGCAACTCCTCTCGATCTCCCTTCAAGACAAGGGAAAGGAAGTTACCAACAAGCTCAGGACAGTCGTCGCCACAGGCTACTTCCAATAGCTTGCGCTTCTTGTCCTTCGGAAGCATCGGACTTTCAATCGTCATGCGGAGTTCGGGCACCTGAAGGTAACTCTGGGCAAGTGTTTGCATGATAGCATACACCTTGTCCTCGATACCTTGCTCACAGGCAGACTTCAACAGCGCACGAGCATAGCGAACCGATATTACACCTGTATTCATAAGCGATTATTTACTTTCTGTTCCGTTAGAAGAAGCAACTTCATCCAATAAGCTGTTGATAAGCTGAGTCTGCTCGGCTGAACCAGATAGTTCCTTATGCAGAATCTTCTCAGCAATCTGCACAGAAAGCTCTGCAACCTGCGAACGAATGTCGCGAATGGCAGCCTGCTTCTGGCTTTCAATCTCTGCCTTGGCTTCAGAAAGGATGCGAGCACTCTCGTCGCGTGCCTTTTCCTGTGCCTGTCCGACTATGTTGTCACGTGTTTCAGACGCCTCTCTAAGGATTTGCGCCTGTTTCTCACGTGCCTCCATAAGCAGCTCCTCACCTTGTTTCTGAATGTTGGCAAGCCTCAAGTTGGCTTCTTCTGCCTTTGCAAGACTCTCGTCAATGTACTCTTTGCGCTCGTTCACCATCTTAATGATAGAAGGGAATCCCCACTTCCATAAGATGAAGAAGACCACTAAGAAGACGAGAGTCATCCAAAAGAGTAAGCCACTATCTGGCAATAATAATGACATAAGCTGCTAAATTACTTTTCTTACCAATTTGTTTAATAATTCTCTGTGCAGTTTAGAATACACAGATGAGAGCGATAATTAGAGCGAAGAAGGCAACACCCTCTATCAATGCAGCTGCAATAATCATAGCCATTCGAAGCTGACCGATTTTCTCTGGCTGACGAGCCATAGCGTCCATAGCCTGACCACCGATACGACCAATACCAATACCTGCGCCTACGGCTGCGATACCTGCACCGATAGCGGCGCCTAACTTTGCAGTTTCTGCTGCTAATAACATTGATGTCAACATAGTTTCTTTCTTTTAATTATTAATTATTTTTTATTTCTTATCTATTCTCTCGGGAGATGAGAAGCGTTTCTCTCCTTCACTCCTTTTTATCCTTCTGCCTCATGAACACGTGCTAAAGAGATAAATACAGCACTCAGCATCGTGAATACTAAAGCTTGAATAAAGCTAACCAGAACCTCCAAAAGCATCATGAAGATACTCATACCTACACTCACAATCGTCATGGATGAACTTAGGACAACACCCATCGTTGCCATGATGAAGATGATACAGGTTAAAGCCAACGCAATAGCATGTCCTGCCATCATGTTGGCAAAGAGACGCACCATCAATGCGAAGGGCTTTGTGAAGATACCAAAAATCTCAATAACTGGCATCAAAGGCACCGGTACCTTCAACCAAGTTGGCACATCAGGCCAGAAGATATCCTTCCAATAATGCTTTGTTCCCGAGAGGTTTGTCACGAGGAACGTACACACGGCTAAGAAGAAGGTTATGGTTATATTACCCGTAAGGTTACCACCTCCTGGTGGGAATGGCACAATACCCATGACATTAGCCACAAAGATGAAGAAGAAACACGTCAGAAGATAAGGTGCAAACCTGTCTGCATCCTTACCCAACGTAGGCTTAATCACCTCATCATAGACATACATCACAAACATATGCATCAAACCAGTGAAGCCTTTTGGTGCCTTATCCGTAACCTTATGGCGACGACACCAGCGTGCTGGAATCAAGATACACAGCAAGAGAATGATGGCATCAATGAAGAGGACGCACACCGACTTCGTGATAGAGAGGTCGAGAGGGCGCACTTCTGTGCCGCCCTTCTGCAACTCAACGATACGACCTTCGTAGTTCCCCTTCGTTGCAATGAACAGATCTGGGTTGTTCTTACAAGGTCGATAGCCTGCATGTGGACCTTCTTCTAACGGTTCCTCAGCGAAGTCTTCAGCACAACCCGTGTACCAGCCATTTGATGTCTTCACAATGACAGGCAAGTTGATGATGATTGGCTTATCACCGATATTGGTTACATGCCACTCGTATGAGTCCTTGATATGTCCCCACAATATCTCCTGCAGGTTAACACCCTCCCCTTTACTCTCTGATGCGGCAGCACCAGGCAGAAGCAGGAAGAGCATCATCACCATACAAATCAGATGCTTGAGATATTTCATTCGTTAATTATTAATTTTATTGTTCTTTTCCACTTTGTAAAAATAGACGGTATCGAATGCCAACAGCACAAGATAGAATATCATGAAGATAACGACAAAGCCGATTACCATTGCACGTTCTTTCACCACTATTGCATAAACGACAACGGTCAGGAATGCCAACAGCATACGAAAACCAGAGCCCGCAAGATAGAAGTTATTCATAACTGTAGGCGACTGACTGGCTATCGCTTTCCATGCTCCTCCATAGATAGAGGAGGTGATAAGCGAGTAAACAGCACTGATAGACAGCAAATTGGTATAAGCCGTTTGCTGCGTAAGCTGCACAACGAGTAAGCCAATAAGATAGAGACCTGCGATAATCAGCAAGTTATTCTTATAGTACTTCTTATACACTTTGTTAACATCCATCATCCGTATTCAGCTGTCTGTCGGTTATATCTCTTAGATTTCTACACAAAGACTGACCAAGTTCTTCTTCACCTCAACGAATCCGCCAACGATATGAAGCTCCTTAGTATCACCTTTTACGCTGTAAGCTACCTTGCCTTCAACGAGTGTAGAGATGATAGGCGCGTGATTATTGAGAATCTCAAACGGTCCAACTGTACCAGGAACCAGCACACTATCCACCTCGCCTGTAAAGACAATCCTTTCGGGAGAAACTATTCTAAGTGTCAACATAGACAATTCAATTATTATTCAGTTTGTGCAAGAAGATGATTACTTAGTAGCCTCCAAAAGACGCTTAGCCTTCTCCTTGACATCCTCTATCGTACCAACGTTCAAGAACGCCTGCTCTGGCAGGTCGTCAACCTCACCATTCAAGATAGCGTTGAAACCCTTGATAGTCTCCTCGATTGGTACCATAACACCCTTAACACCAGTGAACTGTTCAGCAACAGTAAATGGCTGAGAGAGGAAACGCTGTACACGACGAGCACGGTTCACAACCAACTTATCCTCGTCAGACAACTCGTCCATACCCAAGATGGCGATAATATCCTGCAATTCGTTATAGTGCTGCAACAACTGCTTTACTCTCTGAGCACACTCATAATGCTCCTTACCAACAATCAGTGGGTCAAGGATACGTGAGGTACTACCCAATGGGTCTACCGCAGGATAGATACCAAGCTCGGTAATCTTACGGCTCAACTCTGTTGTTGCATCCAAGTGGGTAAAGGTAGTAGCTGGAGCAGGGTCGGTCAAGTCGTCAGCAGGCACAT
Organism: uncultured Prevotella sp.; assembly: GCA_963550695.1. Taxonomy (GTDB): domain Bacteria; phylum Bacteroidota; class Bacteroidia; order Bacteroidales; family Bacteroidaceae; genus Prevotella. Next base: position 14,785 of record CAUVDL010000037.1, read on the forward strand.
AAACCGCCTGTACTGAAGTAATAGAACCATGCTTTGTAGAAGTAATACGCTCCTGCATCGTACCCATCTCACTCGCCAAAGTAGGCTGATAACCTACGGCTGATGGCATACGACCCAACAACGCTGACACCTCAGAACCAGCCTGTGTGAAACGGAAGATATTATCGATGAAGAACATGATATCAGCTGCCTCACCATTCTTACCTCCGTGATCGCGGAACTCCTCAGCAACGGTCAGACCAGAGAGTGCCACTGATGCACGTGCGCCTGGTGGCTCATTCATCTGTCCATAGACAAGTGTTGCCTGTGACTTCTGCAATTCTTCCTGATCAACAAGTGAGAGATCCCACTTGCCTTCATCCATTGCCTTGCGGAACTTCTCACCATAACGGATAACACCTGACTCCAACATATCGCGAATCAAGTCGTTACCCTCACGTGTACGCTCACCGACACCGGCAAATACTGAATAACCATTGTGACCCTTAGCGATGTTGTTAATCAACTCCATGATAAGCACCGTCTTACCTACACCGGCACCACCAAAAAGACCAATCTTACCACCCTTCATATAAGGTTCAAGCAAGTCGATGACCTTAATACCCGTTTGAAGCATCTCCTTATGCGTAGAGAGGTCTTCAAACTTAGGAGCCTCACGGTGAATAGGATAAGCGCCTTCCATACTCAGTGCCTCCATACCGTCAATAGGCTGACCAATAACGTTCATCATACGGCCCTTAATCTGGTCACCAGCTGGCATAACGATAGGACTACCTGTTGGCACAACCTCAAGGTTACGCTGCAATCCATCCGTATTATCCATAGCCACACAGCGCACGGTATCTTCACCAATATGCTGCTGTACCTCGATAATCAAATCCTGACCATTCGCACGTTTTACGCGTAGGGCATCATGAATCTTTGGCAGAACCTTCTCAGGATTCTCTCCCTTGGTATCAATGTAGACATCGATAACAGGACCGATAATCTGGGAGATACGCCCATTAATCTGTGACATAAATATCTTTGTTGTTTTTATTATTATTTCTTCTATATATAAATAAGGTGAAAAAAGACTTTTTAGATACTTAACTCGTCAAGTACCTTAATAAGCTTTTTATCGAAAGGCTTATCTGAACGGATAGCCTCTGACAATGGGACATAGACTACCTCATTGTTTCTTACACCTACCATAATATTACGTTGTCCCTGCATAATGGCCTCAATAGCACCAACACCCGTACTACTTGCAAGGATACGATCGCGTGCAGAAGGGCGACCACCACGCTGCAAGTGACCAAGAATTGACACACGTACATCATAGTCAGGGAACTCATTGCGTACACGGTCTGCATAATACATCGCACCACACTTCGGACTCTCAGAGACAATGACGATACAACTTCTCTTAGACTTACGAATACCACGTTCCATGAAGCGTGCCAACTGGTCGACATTAGTAGAGTCTTCTGGAATAATAGCAGCCTCAGCACCACTGGCAATAGCCGAATTCTGAGCCAAGAAGCCTGCGTCACGTCCCATTACCTCAACGAAGAAAATACGCTCATGGCTTTGGGCTGTATCACGAATACGGTCTACACACTCTACAATCGTGTTCATCGTCGTGTCATAACCAATCGTACTGTCCGTACCATAAAGGTCGTTATCTATCGTACCCGGCAAACCGATACAACAATAATCGAACTCTTGGGCAAATAACATAGCACCCGTCAACGAGCCATTACCACCAATAACTACCAATGCATCAATCCCCTCATTCATAAGGTTCTCGTATGCTTGCTGACGACCTTCCTTTGTTGTGAAACCTTTTGAGCGTGCTGTTTTTAGGATCGTACCACCTTGTCCAATGATACCACTGACATTCTCGGTCGTAAAAGGCTTTATGTCACCTGTTATCAATCCTTCATAACCTCTATAAATGGCCTTTATCTCAAAACCATTATAAATGCCGGCTCTGGTCACTGCACGTATCGCTGCATTCATACCTGGGGCGTCACCGCCAGAGGTCAGAATTCCAATTGTCTTAATCTTAGCCATATATCGTCTTAGAACACTTTTTTAATTAAATCAACCGCAAAGATAACAAATAAAAAACACAAAAGCAAAGTTGATAAGGAAAAAGTTGGAATTAAATCAGAAAAAGCGGAAGAAGGAATATCCCTCCCCCCCTAATAACCACACAAAGAACCACCAGCAACTACCAAGCGGTCCTTTCCCTTGAGGGTATATCAAAAATAATACACCCTCAAGAGAAGGAACTACTACTCTTTCTGTAGATTCGATATGTACACAAACTACCTCAACTCATGCACAAAATATGGTGCACCAGCGGTTTTTACCTTGAGAATCTCGTAGGTGGCAGTGGCTGGATGGTAGATGGAATAACCCATTCCTTCGTCAGTAGACATACCGAAGATAATGTCATTACCCGACTTACAGAGGGTCGCAGCCCACCCTGCTGTGGCGGAGAGGTCCAACTTCTTGCAGGTCATATTGTAGAGATTAATCTCGAAAGGTTGGAAGCATTTATCGTGAACATAGTCTGGTGGGTTGCTTGCAGCACCTGGTATGTTGAGGTAAGCATACACCTTTCCGTTGCCGCCATAGACCTTCACGTAAGCATACGACGTCTTATTACCTTTGACACCCACTAAGTTAACATCCGCAAGGGTGAAGCAGTAGGATTTATCAAAGTCTGTTTCTCCTTTCTTAATACGCAGAAATCCCTCCTTGACACCAGGTTGATAGCCGAACATCGCTACACAATAAAAGTAGATATCACCCTTCTCATCGATGAAAGGGTCGCCGGCTGGCGACTCACCAGAGGCCATTGAGACACGAGGATCACTGACGACTTTGATTGGCTTATCGGTCTTTGTGTCAATCAAAGCCACGTAAGCCCCTGCTTCACAGACGTAGGTTGACTTCATCTGACTAAGTGCCACATAGAGTATTCCGTCTCTTATGATAGATGCGGCAGGCTCTGGATTATTGTCACCAGCGGCTTTCCCCAAGGAGTACTCCGCCAAATCAATCTCTCCAACCTTCTCCATTGTGGTAGGATCGATGATGATCACCTTTCCTAACCCATGACAAGAGACGTATGCCTTATGGTCAGAAGCGAAGGTGATGTACATTGCTGCAGCCCCACTTGGGAGTAGGATAGTATTCCCCTCCTGCACTAACTTTCCCTCTTTCTGGGCATATTTATAGATGCGTTCGGTGTCGGTTATATACACTTTCCCCTTATATACGAAGGAAAAAGCACCCTTTGGCATCACCAGCGCATTGTCGGTATTGAGCGAGCCAACGTCCATGTCTTTGAAAACACTTACGTATGTATTGTCTCCGATGTTAACACTATGGACGAAACCCATCTCCGTCTTTGCCGGTGTAGGCGGTGTGTCAGGTGAGTCTTTGTCGCAAGATAATAGTCCGACGGTCGTGAGCAGCATTATAGCTGCGGCTAAGAAATAATGTTTCATTGTGTTTTGATTAAAGAAGTTAATAATTATAAGCTCATTGCTCCACCTGCCAGTTTGTCTCTGAACAGGTTGAAGCGTAGTTTTGCCTTTAAGGTTCTTCCGGGCAGAGGCATCTTAAATTCCATGTAGTTCTCCTTGTTGAAGACGTTTTCTAACTCAAAGCTCAGTGACATATTATTATGCCATAAAGACTGTTGGAGGCCTATCGTGAAGACATCATTAGACGGTATGCGCCATTTCCTACGCTCCTCTGCGAGCGAACTCATCTGCCATCCCCAGTCAAACTCGCCCACATGCGACACGTCAATATATACTCTCGACAGCTCTCGGCGACCTATCAAGCCCTCTGCATGGTACTCCATGCCATAGTTATAGTAAAAGGCAGGGATGTTAGGGACGTGTTTATTATAGGTAGGGCTACTCGTTCCTTGTTCGTCATTAAACCATCTTTGCCTGTCTCGGATGTCCTGTAAGGTCAGATTAAAGTAGAGATAGACATTGCGTGTGACATCCACTTTCACGTCGGTGTCCATTCCGATGGTCCTTGTCTTCCCTAAGTTCGTATAGATAGAACGTGTGTCAGCAGGAAAGAGTCTTATCATGTTCTTCATCATCATATAGTAGAAATTCGTCTCCCACTGTACCCTCATGAGTCCGCACAGTCCTCTTCTATCGACGATAAAACCAAGGTTCAGATTATTCCCCACCTCTGGCTGCAGGTTGACCGACGGTTTGATGCTCACCCCATTACCAAAGAGTTCGCCCGTATCAGGTATCCTCACGTTATGCGAGAACGACAGCTTCGCCCGCACATCCTTCCATAGTTCATAGCTGAAACCCTCACTGAAGCCATAATACGACCGTTCCACACGGGTCTGCTTCGGTGCTAACTCGTCTGTTGCCTGCCCTTTCGCCAGAGCGTCACTGGTTCTGTAAACCCTTGAATTAAGGTAGTATATGCTGATTGTCAATGAGTTTTGTAGTCGACGATTATCCGACACAAACAGATGACTGAGTCCAATGTTGTTTGCAGTCATCCTACTTGGATAGGCACTGGGGTCAAAGCCAAGATAGCCTTTCATGCGTTCGTCCTTAGGAGTATAAGCCGAGTAGGCGTATTGGTCATTGAGATTAAGAGTGTGCCGACCCCGTGTATATTTCAAGTTAAACTTACTCCTCACCTCAAACTGCCGATTATGCGACTCGTTAAAAAGGTTATCGTCCGTCTCTCCTACGGCTTGCGTGACTGTTCCGTCCCACTGTCTCCTCGTAGTGGCGGTGTCTGTCATATTTGAGCGGATAATAGGAGTGACGATAGTATACTTCATATCCAATCCTTTAACGAGGAAGTCACGTTTCTCCAACACGAGGTTTGGCATGATATTTATCCCTTTTGTATAGGCATGACGAGCGTCGAAATTAAGCGACTGTATCCCCTTCTTGTTCTGATAAAAGGCACATTCCAAATCGAACTTGTCAAAGTAAAGTTTCCTAAACCCTAACCCAACATGATAGAAATTGGCTTCGTAATAGTCGTTCCTACGTCTCACCTTTCTATATGCCGACGCAGGCAGATTAGTCTCGAACACTGGCCACGACATCATATAGTCGTTTTTCGACTTATTCTTAAAGAAGGCCACGTTGAATAATATCCCTGGTCGGGTGAAGAGTTTTTGTCCACTTACGAGTGTCTTCACCGTCCCAAAGGATGCCAACTCTTGTGTGAAGCCCACCAAGTCGCACTCGTCTTCTCGCGTGACGATATTGATAGCGCCTCCTAAGCCATCTCCGCCATACTCCGCAGGAACAATCCCTTTATACACCTCGATATACTTGATGACGTCTATCGGGATGTCGTTTATATCGAACGAACCGTCAGGACTGTTCAGTGGGAACCCATCAATATACACAGCCACACGCTTCCCTTCTAAGCCATGTACCGAGATGCGTGACGCACTACCCAGTCCACCTGCCTTCCGAACCTTAATTCCTGATGTCCTCGTCAGTATCTCCTCAATGCTACTCGACCGTCCTCTTAGTTTCGCACCGTCCACAACTGTCACGGCCATAGGGCTTTGACGTATCTGATTTATCTCTGCACTCTGTGCCGAACTCCGCACGACAACCTCACGAAGCGAAGTCGATGAGGGTTCGAGATAGTAGTCTCTTGTTGCATCACCACCCACCGTAACGACCTCTCTAAGCCGTTTGTAGCCTACAGCCGACACCTCTATCGTATAGGCACCCGCTGTGGGAACTGTCAGCTGATAGTCGCCAGCCTTGTCAGAGAGGGTCTTCTGCTTTGTTCCCTTAACTGCTATGCACACTCCACAGATAGGAGTCGACGTCTCTTTCTCCACTATCTTACCCCTTAACAGCCGTTGGGCTGCCACAAGCAGAGGGCACAGACATAACATTGTAATAAGGATTAATCTCTTCATACCTACTTATTGTTTTATGAGTTCCTGCCACCCAGCCGTGTTGTAGCGTATATATTCGGTCAGAGCCTGCCTCACCTCCTCTTGCTGAAGGTCGGGTCTTGACACAATCTCACCGATAATCGTCAGCCATGTAGAGGCGCTGATACGAAAGAAGAGGGGCGACACACTCGTCTCCACCTGCTCCATGTAGGCCCTGCTTATCGCTACTTGTTCGTCGATAAAGGTCTCACGGAAATTCTCTAAGGAGGTGCCCTGCGACTCAAAGAGCAGTAGTCTCAGTTCTTCCTTATATAAGAAAATGATACGAAGTATTTCCTTTAGAAATTCCTTCTGCCGTTGTCGGGAGAAATCAAGACGCTTTTCCTCGTGCTCACCCTTGCTGTGCTCCGCCATACACTCGCCTATCACAGAGAGCAGCGGACGAAGGACAGCACAGAAGATATCGTCCTTTGTCTTAAAATAGTTGTATATATTCCCCAGCACAACACCAGACTTAGCCGAGATTGTACGCATCGATGTCTTCCTATAACCACACTTAACAAACTCACTGCGGGCGGCCATGACAATCCTACTCCGCACGTCTTCTTTTAATGTTTTCATAATAGTCTTATTAACGGACAATGTCTTGTTTTGTTCATAAAAAAAAGCGTATTGCATTCAATCTGCAATACGCTTTCTTCCACTTGACGTTCTATGGCATTCTAATCGTTTCTCCATTTTGTCTACTTTTGTTGCAAAGATAGGCGAAGATTTCCGTCTTGTCAATACTTACTAATAGGTATTTTAACCCAAATCGATTATTAGGGCCTAAACATATTTTGTTTTATCATCGAGCAGGTTGTTTGTCTTTTAGGCGCAGACGTAGCAGGCTACGTCAAGTTACAAAGACAGACAAGATACCGATAAGAAAATAAAAACTATTAGGAAATAAAATCATATCACCGTAAACCTGTGCCCTCTGTGAGAAAATTCATCGCCCAATGTTATGAAATATTATTACAAAATAGCAAGAAAAAAAGGTGGAGTAAAAGACCAAAAACGAGTTTTTTAAACATCGCCGTAACCATCTTTCTTTCAAGTAGTTACAAAAGAGGTTTTCAAAAGGGCGTTAATAAGGGTTCAAAAGGGCGTTAGTAAGGGGCTTAAAGGGCATCTTTTGCAAGCCAAAAGGGCATCTTTTGCAAGCCAAAAGGGCGTCTTTTCGGAGCCAAAAGGTGATGTTTAAATTTTGAAGGTATGAAAGATTTTTACAATCACACATAGATAAAGAAGACAGAAAGCATAAAACAAAGAAGACAGAAAGCGTGTAAACACTTTCTGTCTCCCCTATTATTCCCTCCCCCTATCAGCATCAAGAGCGGTAGGGATAAGCCATTAATTTTCTCGTTTAGAACCAGAAACCAGCATCGCTGTGTTTACTGTCTCCGTGAAGATTCCACCAGAAGTCGAGAACGGCAGTCTTAATGTCGGTGATGTCAAAAGCCTCCATCAGCGAACGAATTGACGCCAATTGGCTCTCGGAATAGTCATTTGCATTATTGCTTAACATATTGGTATCATCAACATCAAGCACTGAACCAAGATCGCGCTCATCGCTGTCCATATAGATATTCATCGGCACAACGATGGCTGGCAACCATGCTTCCTCCTTCAACTGACGAGCGGTTGGTGCGTAGAAAGGACTTGCTTCGCCATTTGTCAACTTAGAGTTACGAGCGCGCATCAGGCGAATTTCGAGGTTAAAC
>CAUVDL010000038.1:0-20962 GCA_963550695.1 uncultured Prevotella sp.
GTTTACTTGCTAACTTGTTACCAAAAAGAACTTTGTTCATCTGTTACTTTGTCTTTTATTTACTCTGTCATAATTACAAAATATTCGAAGAAAAGGCGAAGAAAAGGGCTAAAAATGAGTATTTTGAGCATCCTCGTAAGCCTTTTATTATCAGATGGTTGCAGAAGTGGTTTTCAAAAGGTGCTTACTTGGACTTCAAAAGGGCGTTAGTAAGACTTCAAAAGGGCATCTTTTGCAAGCCAAAAGGGCGTTAACTGAAAGCCTATTAACGCCCTTTTATTTTTCAGTCTTTGAATTATTCTTACAATACAGCGTGTCGGAAGAAGACAGAATGACAAAAAGAGACAGAATGACAAAAAGACAAAAGGGCTTGAATGGCGGAAGGGAGGCATAATATACACAATGACAGAGGGAGAAAGTACAGAGTGACATAGTAATAGAGGAACAAAGAAAGTGAATAAGTAAGAAACATAAAAAAGACAGAGTAACAAGTTCTCCCTGTTACTCTGCCTTTTTTGTTCTTATGTTACTTTGTCTTCTTCACAAGCAACTCGTTAACTTGTCTACTCATTAACTTGTCTAACTCGTCCACTTGCTGCTACTTCACGAGTAGCTTCTTGCCATTGCGGATAACAACACCCTTATGGCTCTTGCTAACAGTCTTACCTGCGAGGTCGTAAGTAGTAGCTGAATCGTTCTGGAAGATAAGCGCGTGGATGCCAGTAGAAGTCTTCTTTACCTCTGTAGGAACGAAGGTTGAGCCAGCATCCTTACCACCTGTCCAGTAAGCGAGGTTGCCGTCAGCACGATAGTTCAAGCCGAAGCCCTCTGGATTACAGATATAGAAACCGCTTTCATCATCTGGACTTATTGTCACAGTCCATTCGCTGGTGTATCCAGCAGGTAGGTTGTCAGCAGGCAGAAGGGTAGCGTAAGTGTTACCGCCAGCGTTAGCAGAACCCTTTGGAGAAGCCGATGCGAGCACCATTGTAGGACCCATTGCCTTGTTGATGAGGCGGAAACCGCTGTAAGGATTACCTGTCAATGCCCAAAGAGCATAATCAGTAGTGATGTAAGACTCGTCAATGAAGTAAACGTTAGGCGTATAGTTTCCTGACGAAACCCATCTTGGCTGGTTGCTCACTTTGAGGTTATACCAAATAGTGTCAGCTGGTGTAGCCACCTTCATTGGCGCTGTCCATGCGGCGTTAATACGTACGGTAGCTGGGAGACTTGTGATGGTCTGCTTGTCAGCTGTCAGTTCAACGTAGTCTCTACGTAGTCCTTCAGGAATCGTCACAGTACCTGTCTTGGCACCGTTGACAACGGTTGAATATACAAACTCATTGTTGAAATAAACCTCGTAGGTCAAAGCTGTCTTCGCATCAATGAAGATACCCTCAAGTGAAACGTCACCATCAATCATCTCAGCAGGGAGGGTGAAGGTGCCATCAGCATTGAAACGCTCGCGTGGAATCAGCTCGTCAACATACTGATAGGTGCCGTGGCTGATGCTATCGCCAGTGAGGTTGTAGCCGTGGCGCACCTTCAGACCGCTGAAGTTAAAGCCATGTTCAGGCTTCATCTTGATTGTGTAAGCCTTACCGAATGGGATAGAGATACCGTTCAGCTCAGTACCATCTTCTGCAACAACCTTACCATTGAGTGCACCTTGATAAATCTTCACATTGTCGCCATGAACATTCAGGCGCACGTCGATGGCACCACCACCATTATTGATGATATTATTATTCGCTTCAATGCTACCTCCTGCGTCAGCAGAGTTCCAATCCACCTTGTAACGCATACGGTAGAAACCATGCTGAAGGTCGCTTGGAAGGGTAAATTCAGGCATAACGAGGGTGTTACGACCATTACCAGAAATCTCTGCCCCTGCACTGTTGAAGCCTGAGTTTTCATCCTCTCCACCGAGGAAAGAGTAAGCCAACAACTCGTTACCAGCGTTTGGAACAATCTGACCGCCCTCTACTTTTGGCTCAAAGCGTCCGTTGTTGTTCAAGTCAAGATAAACATAACTGTGCATCCATACACCCTTGTACTGAACAGCTGGGTTGAGTGTCTCGCCCGGTTTAGCTAAGAACGACTGCTTGCTGAGGTAGGTGTAAGCCGGAGTTGACGTGGTAATGTCGCCATAGACACTGAAAGTCTGGTCGCCAAGGCTGATGCCTTTGAGTCCACGGTCAGTACGCGTACACTTTTGATCCTTGTTATAATTCATCGGATAGTCCTCACGATTGGTCGTTATGGAAGCCTCGTTGTTTACGACGATATTGTCGATATAAGCAAGGAAATCATCTTTCAATCCGTTGGTGTCCTCACAATCGACAACAACTACAAGACTATGGATTTCGATGCCACCTGCTCCCTTAACTGGGAAAACGGCATCTACCCACTTGTTTGGCTCAACCTCTCGTGTTGAAAGCTCCCAGAACTGCTCCGTCTCTGCGCTCTGCCCCTTACGATCCGTACGCTTTCCGAGTCCGATAAGCATCGTACGACCAGCCTTTGGCTTGTGAATCATCACGTGTACGTACTTTGTTTCTTTGGTCAAAGCGAATGGCTGCTTAAGATCGATGCGTGCACCGAAAGTGTTTGAGCCAAAACGTGAACGCTGGAAGCCCAACACTTTGTCAGAAGAATTTGGTGTAGTCTTCAGTATCTCGTCGTATTTTTTATCGATGTTGCTTACTACTTGCACGTTTCCTTCCAATACAGCAGCTTGTTTGTTTTGGCTGCGGAAAGGCGACTTCAGCCAAGTGTCGTAGACACCAATTGATTGATAGTCTTGATTTTCAAAACCTATTCTAACCTCTTCTGTGGTCTGTGCATGAAGTAAAGAGGTGCAGAACAACAAACCACAGGTTGCTAATATATTCTTTTTCATATTGTTTCTCAAGTCAAACGATTAATAAATTGCAATCTCACTCATTACAGGACAAGCCTTAGCGTCCTTGATATGAACGCGGATAGCCTTAGCATCAAAGCCTGAACCATAGCTGTTAGCGGTGCTTCCGTTGAGCGGAATGATACGCTTATAGCCTATGGTGGTTTGCTTTACCTTGTTAGCCAGTGGCTTCCATGTGCTGCCATCAGTGGTATATTCGATTGAGAAACTCTTTACACGCTGTCCAAGTCTTACATACTCCTGCAAGGTTACGTAGCGAACTGTCTGTGGGCTGTTCCATTTGAAAGTAAGGGTAACATCCTTAACGTCGTCCTCTGCTGCCCAATAAGTATCTGGATTCTCGTCAATGAGGTTGTTAACAACATAAGTACGTGTCGCTCCGTTGGCACGTGTGCTGGTAGCTTCAACAGTAGCAGTCTTGGCAAGATTGGTCTTGAAACGGCTCTTCAACATCGTTCCGAACTCCTTCAAACGTTTTACTTGGTTCTCTGGAATCTTACCACTTTGGTCTGGAGGGCAGTTCAAAATGAGGGTTGCATTGCGACCAACAGTCTCTAAGTACATCTGGAAGGTGCGCTCTGCCGACATTGGTTGACAACCAGGATGCCAGAACCAACCTTTGTCTGTAAACTTAGCATCGCTCTCGCCAGGGAGCCAGAACCAACCATTCTCTGTGCCATACATACCATTGCGCTCAGGAGCAAAGCCACGATTCTCATTACACCAGTTGGTTTCGCCTGCCCAACCGTCCTCGTTACCAATCCAACGTGCCTCACCACCGACACCCCAAAGGATGATATTAGGGCTGAGCTTATGGATAGAATCGCGGAGGTTAGGTACGTCATAGTAAGTTGCACGGTCAATATTGATCTTTGTGTATTTACCACCATAGTAGCCATCGCCACCATTCGCACCATCAAACCACATCTCAAACTGGTCAGAGCCATATTTTGCAAGCTCCGCACACTGCTTCAAGAAGACGTCCTTCACATAGCTGTCCGTACCGTAAAGACCACTGTTTCGGTCCCAAGGAGATACGTAGAAGCCATATTTCATCTTCAAATCCTGTGCTGCTTGAGCAAAGAGCTCAGCGATGTTCACCTGTGCATTAGGGCTTGATGAGTTCGAACTCTTATGATCCGTAGTCTCCGTTGGCCACAAGCAGAAACCATCATGATGCTTCACAACAGCAATGCCACCCTTCATACCAGCCTCTTTCACAGCCTCTAACCACTGTCGTGGGTCTGGCTTTGCTGTTGGAGCAAAGGTGTTTACGTCTTCGTCTCCATTACCCCATTCCTTATTGGTATAGGTGTTCATGCCATAGTGAAAGAAGGCATAGAACTCTGTCTGCTGCCATTTCCACTGGCGGTCAGTGGGTACAGGGAACACTGGACGTGGTTCGTTCTCCGCATTGGGAGCGATTTGCGTCTTAAGGGTCATAACGGTATTGGTCTGAGCAAAGCTCGTAACCGATGCCGTTAAGGCAAGTGCAGTAAGCACACCGTGTAAAAATCGGTTATTCATATTAGGTTGTTTAGTTCAGCAGCACTTTAGACGTAACATTTTATAAATATTTGATTGACAATGTTTAGTTTAGGTTTCATGTCATTGCGAGCAACCTGTTTACCTCTGTGCTGCTATATCAAGGCAGCAAGTCACTCAAAAGATGGTCGCAAATATACGAATTAATTTGGATATCCGTGTAATTAGGACTATAATTTTATTTTAGTGGGCATGAAATCTCGATTAATTTTGAATCAATTAGTCGTGTCCTCTTTCCCCATCCCATTTGCTTATAACTGCCCCTATGCTCCGAATTTCCTTTACATTCCCTTCCGTGTTTTATGCCTTAAAAGGGCGAAAAAACGCCTTTTCTCTTGCCTTTGTAACTAACATCTTATCAAGCACTTGCAGACTCGTCTTCGAAAAGGTGCTTTCTTGGACTTCAAAAGGGCGTTAGTTAGCGTCTAAAAGGGCATCTTTTGCAAGCCAAAAGGGCGTTAACTGAAAGGCAATTAACGCCCTTTTATTTTTCAGTCTTTGATTTTTCTTTACAAAACAGAGTAGCGGATGCGATAGGAGAAACAAAGTGAAGAAACGAATATACACGCAATTCATCAACTACTCACAAGGGGAACCTCGCTAATCACTCCCCTCTCCACTCGGAGAGGGGCTGGGGGTGAGGCTTTTTTTTTATTGCCTCCTTTGCACATTACAATAGTCCGTTAAATATTATGCTGCATCAGCAGCGAAACTAAATATATCATTTATCCTTTCTTTATTTAATGGCGTGTTCGGGCTTTTCTCGAACACGTCAATAATTCGTTGCGCGTAATAGGCATTGATCATCTTCGCTTTAAGGCGACCGATGGACGTGCCAAGTTCCTTGCACATGATTTTGGCCACATTGAGTGCCGTGAATGAAGAGTTGAAGGCAAAGTCAAGTTTTCTCTTGTCGCGTGCCTGACAATCTGTAAGACCGAGGAACTGCTTTGCGTCGCGAAAGCAAAACTCCTCTTGGAAACGTGTGGTGTAATATTCCACCACATCGCGTCCGTCCATACTCTCATCCGTACAGAAATACAAGCACCGACTGTTATTAGGTAACATCCACATTGGGTGTTTGCAATCGTTCGCTTGCATAGTAAAATATTGCAAATCAACGATGTATAAATCCCCATCCAAAGTCCGTCAGGCATCATTATTTTGGGATCTTGAGGTGATGCTCTCTCCCAAGAATTCCTTGTATAAATTAGCCAATCTAATCGAGTGGGATGCTTTTGAGCAGTCTTTTGCCCCTCTTTACAGCAAAGACAATGGCCGTATGACCAACCCATCCGTCTGATGAAGGTTCTCCTCATCTTGAAACACCTTCGTAATGTTTCAGATGAGAGCGTCTTGGAGCAGTTCTTGGAGAATGCCTACTTTTTTAGAACTGCTGTCCATGCAAGGACATGCAAGAGCCCATTCAACTCCGAAAAGGTCACGAGAAAGTTTCAGTGCCTTGTCGAAAAGATGAATGGGCTGATGTGAATAGTGGTTATCGCTTAACTACTTTCTTGCCACCGATGATGTAGATGCCCTTTGGCAGTGACTCTAACTGTTGCTCACCTTTGCCTACCACCACACCTTGCAGGTTGTAAATGAGCATCGGCTCATGGCTGATGTGCGGAACAGCGATTGCCGCTGGTGTGCCTTTTGCCATGTAGAACGGTGTCTTGAGAATACGTTCCCATTTAGGTACGTATATCATTCCACCCCCTACGTAGTCTTCTTCTTTCTCGACCTTATAGCCATCTACGTAAATGGCATATTGCGCCCCAGCGACAACGTTGTCTATCGAGAATGGTATTTCCTTCGTGCTGTTGGCGGGAATGATGTCTGTCAGTGAGATTTTGTTTTCAAAGTAAGCCTCGTTTGTATCGCCTTTCTTGCAACGCAGCTCAATGTCAAAACCGCCACAATATTCTGCACTCTCTCTGTTGATGACAATGAGTTTCCCCCTCATGGCAGGAGCTTGGAAAGCGTTTTCTTCACTTTGTTCGATTTTCACCTCAACCGAAGGAAGGTTCTGCGACTTAGGTTCAGCAATGGTAATTTCTCCCCTGGAGCTGATAGTAGCACCCGATTTGCATTCGAAGGAGTAGTCAAACTTTCCAACCTTCTTTGGATAAAGCTCAAACACCACGTCTGTCGTCTGTCGTGCTGGCAGGAAGGTGGTGGTAGAAGCTACATAGTCATACGTGAAGAGCATGTCGAAGGTGTCGTACAACTCGTCGCCCTTATTCTCTATGGTAAGGGTTACGAACAAGGGATGTCCTGCCTCCTTGCTGCCTTTCACGTCTACTTTCTTCACCTCTAAAACAGACTTGGCAGTGGAGGTCTTCAGTTCCGTGTCGGTAATCTCTATCTCCTGCGCCATGTCTCCAATGCCGCCACAGACTTTCCATTCGCTTTCGCCTTGTATGCGGTAAACGGGTAGCACGGTGTACTTTCCGTTGGCGAGGGTGTGCGGTATATTGAAGTTCTCTTCTTTCTTTTGTATCTTGCCGTCGGTCTTGAACTTTGAGCTGAACAGCTGTACGGCGTTTATCAATCTACCTCCCTGCCAAAAGCCTATGCCGCAATCGGCATCAAAGGCTTCGCCGTAATTGTTCACGCATTTTATGGTAACGTCAAAATCCGTGAAGTCATCGCCACTGTTCGATCGGCTTTGACCTTGTAGGGGCGTCATCTCTTTGACGTCCACAACTTTGGGAAATACATCAGCACCTTCGCTTGGTCTGAATCCGATGATAGCTCCTTGCTCGCGCGTGTAGATACTGGGCAGTTGCTTAAATCCATATTCGCGTGGCGAAAGAACCGACAGGCGATAGTAGCCATTGAATTGACCTCCCCAGCCCCAGTTGATGTGAAAGTAGTCGCCTTCCTTGTAGCCATCGCAGACAAAGGCGTGACCATAGTTGTACACCACATCTTCGGCAAAATAATAAACGGGTCGTTTGGCTTTCAACTCATTGTATATCAGGTTGCACCAATCCTCACAGGTATATCGGTCTCTGAAAACACGGTGCATGTCCTTAGCGTATCCAAACATTCGGGTAAGGGACAATATCACGTTGTAGGAATCGGCGCCCGAATCATCAGCGGTATAATCCATATACACCGCCTGTCCCACATACCTCATCAGCTTAGCCACAGCGTCTTGCTGCTGCTGGGTGGTGGAAATGCGGTACGAAGGCAGTATGTCGTTCCACTCAAAGGTACTCTCCGCAAGCTCGGGAACTTGCAGGTGAGCCGACAGAGCCTTGTAGGCAGGCAAGGCGGGAGCCTTCTTAGGATATTGGTAGTAGTCCATAATTTGGGCTGCTGCCGTGGCAACACATCCCGTGACACAGTGCTTGTCGTTGTGTATGGGCGTTTGTTGGTTGTAGGGACCGTACTGGCTCCATGTGGTTTTCAGCAACGGTTCAATGGGCTGCAGCTTTCTGCTGGCGCGCGTGGTGGCAGGCTTTGTGGTGGTAAGTATGTTGTTCAGCATGCGCACCTCCTGTCGATATTGTGCCAAGAGCGTCTTGAGCGATGCTGGACATTGCTGCTCGTCGTATGTTCCCTCTTCTGCATAACCTAACACGTCAGCCGTGCGGTCGTCAGCAGAGGCGATGACGAAGCCCTGTCCCTTGCCTACGTTGAAAATGTAGTAGGCATTGGTACTTGCTACCTCGTTGAGCGAGGGTGCGGCTTGTGAAACTCGTGTAACGACCTGAGAGTTGTTAGTACTTGCATGGCTCTTGATAAAAGCCAATGCAGCTTGTCGGGCTTGTTGTCTGCCAACAGGGGCGGAAAAAGCCAAGGTTGTTGCGCATAGCAACACTAAAGATGTAAAAATTTTCCTCATATTTAATTTATTAGTATAAAGGGTGGTTCTATAAATTACCACCGTAAAGTTTTCTATGTCAATCTTTTTACGTTTTGTCATCTTGTGGACTCTTTTTGGTTCAATTTGCTTGTTCATTCAGTCGTATAGCTCGCTATACTCCTTCACTCACAAACAAATTGACCTCAAAAATAGTCTCACAATCTGTCAAAGCTAATTTATAGAACCGCCCTAAAAAGTGATTCTGGCAGTGTCCTTAAAAGTGTGTAATTCATCTTTCTTTTCTCTGTACTTCCACTGCTTTTTCCTGACTTCGTCTTCGTGTCACTCAGAAATATAAATCATCCAATACTTCTTGGCAAGAATATAAAAAATCAGGTTATTTCTCGTATAAGGGGGGCGAGCTTGCTACTTTACTCGCCTTTTCGCACGTCACCCTAAGCAACAAAGATAAGTATTGATTATAATGTACTTACAAATGTGTCTTGAAAAAGTGACGAAGTCAGGAGGAATCCAGTCCTAATTTTTAGGCTCAAAAAGTTTTAACGGACAGCAATAGTCTTTTTTATCTTGTGTTTTTTTGTAACACGAGGTATAGCCTAAGGTAAATTTGATAAAATAAAAAATCCCCACCTCCAGTATGTATAGAATAACTTTTGTTTTATGGTGCACGGAATTTGTCTATGCACGTTTTTCTTAGGTACATCTTTAATACATTCTATGGGTGGGGATAAATGAGTGTGTTATTTAACTAACACTTTTTTCCCATTGATGATATAAACGCCACGTTGCAATGTGTTGACTGTTTGTGCATCTGCATGGTTCATGTATCTCTTGCCAGTGATGTCGTACACACCAACCTTTCCCTGAGACGCCTTAACACTACGGATACCAGTAGCAATTTTGTTGGCTACATTTTTCCAGCCGTTTGCACTTTTGTATTTCTCCTCGCTTCCTGCTGGTACTTCTAATACAAAATCGTTATCAAAGCCAGTGAAAATATATACCCATTCAACAGGATCTGTTTTCTTCTCACCTGAGATAAAATCGTATACGCCGCTTATTGTCTTGGGAGGCTCTACTGCACTACATACGGCTTTCTTCACACCACAGGAAGAAAAAGCACCCTCGTCTTCACCTTCGAAGGTTTTGAGTGTCTTTGGCAAGTACACCTCTTTACATTGATCATTGTGAGCAAAAGCTCCCATGCCAATTGTTTCTACTTGTGTTTGTGAAAGATCTACCTTCTTAAGATTGCAGTTGTAGAATGCTTTTGCACTCACTTCCTTCAAACTTTTCGGGAAAGTAACAGTCTCTAAAGCCTTGCACTCTTCAAAGGCACTCTCATCAATTAATATGATGTTATCGGGTAATGTTATGGACTTGAGCGCAGTACAATGTTTGAAACATTCTTTTCCTAACTTGGTCAACGACTTAGGTAGCGTTACTTCTTGAAGGTTTGTAAAGTCCCAACATATATATTCAGCAAGAGACGTAACGCCTTCTTGTACTACAACCTTTTTGATGTCATTGCGCTTTACTTGCGTATTTTCACCACCCCATGCATAAACAGAGTTACCTTCTGCGTGTTGCATCTCTCCTTTTCCGCTAATGGTAAGTGTGCCATCATCGGTAAACGTCCATTTCAAATTATCACCAATAGATCCATTGTTGCCTGCCAGTGCACCTATGCAAACGAATAGGCTCATTGTTAACATGTAAATTTTTCTCATACTATAAAAACATTAAATTAAACATATTTAGGTAAAACCTATTTTATGAAGTTTAGTAAGAGAAGGCAGGCATTTATAATGCCCACGCCTTCTTATTTCGCAGGTACAACCACCTTCTTGACCTCAAAGTCAACCGATGAGTTGTTTGTATCGGAAAATCTTTTTCCATTAAAACGTCGAGTAATCATCTTGCCTGCACCAACGTCTATCTTATCATCAGCCTTTTCGTAAACGCCATTCCAACCTTTGTCCAGTGTACCCGATATCGGGAAACTTTTTTCAGTAGTTGTTCCTTTGAACCTTACGTTTACGGCATCTATGACCCATTGGTTCGGTAAGAACATGAGAATTTGTGAATGTGAGTGATGTCCACTCTCGTTCCACATGACATAGCGTCCATATTTTGCCATCGGATCTTCGATTTCTCTTAGCAACGCTTCATTTACTTTGGCATTGTTCATATTCTCTTTTATCTTCTCGATAGGTTCTGCCAAACGTATCAGCGCTATGGTGAAGTCTCGCTGAAATCCAAAAGGTACATACTCATCGTCGTCTTCATCCCATACTCCGACTTTCGATTTGTCCTCTTTCATTCGTTTTTCCTGTTCTTTGTCGTTTTCCTTACAATAGAGGAACGTCATGTGTGGAACGTTTTCGTTACCATTCTGTTCCCATTCAAAGTCGGCTTTGGAAAGGTCGATCAGTTTTTCGACACCTTTGTATTTGGTTGGATCTTCTCCATTCTCTGTCAAATACTTCTTGTATCCTTCCGCATGATTGATGGCTCTCATGGCAATAACAATAGTTTTGCCTGCTTTTACGGTGTATGGCATGCCACTTTTATCTTTTGGGAAACCAATCATGTTGGAAATGCCAAATGCTTTCTGTCTATAATCGCTATTAGGCTTTTCAAAGTTGACTTTGTCTACGGCGTTGTACTGACATAGTGCCAAAGCCATATTCTCAAGACTTATGTCATGGTCGGTAGGGTTGTAGACGGCAATAAACTTGTCATCCGTTTCTTCAGATTTGTTGCCGTAAGGTGTTTCCACGAAGTCTCCAGCATAGTAAATGTCTTTTATAATCAGGTCCGTGCTTTCTGTCTCAGCGGTATTTTCCTTTTCTTCTGGTTGTCCGTCACGAGTACAGTTTGCGAAAAGCGCAATTGTTGCCAATGCGCATAGCATCATCTTCTTCATTTGTTTGTATTCTTTATATTAATGATTGTTGTTTAATTATCCTTGTACGTCTCAACTCTTAATTCTTCTTGGTACGTGCATTGATGGAATTAACCTTCCAGTATGCGGTCATGTCTAACGGTTTTCCCTTGCTGTCGCGTCTGCACAATGATGGTACACCTTTCGTGAAGTTCAGCGCAGAACTCATTTCAGCTACAAATCCCTTTCCGTTGGTACGACGAATCAGCGTGCCTTGTAATTGTGAGGGATCGAATGAGGGATTAGAAAAGTCACTAATGCTAAATATCCGGCTGCAGACACTTGCTGTTCCTCTGTCGTACCACCATACTTTTTCTTTCTTTTCTTCTGTTCCTTCCATTACGGGGTGTCCTGTTGTATCATACACAGTTACAGAGCTTGGGCCTATCAGCAAGTCCATTTTCTTATCTGTCGAAGGGCAAATAGTAAGGAAGTCGACAACCCAATTGTAATTCAGCTCAGCAACATAGAAGCCTCCCATACCAGTTGTGTTATATATCATGTGCCAGTATGCCGTTGGGTATTTTCTGTTTTTTTCCAGTTCTCTTTTCACCTTCGGATCCGTCTCGTCATTAATTTTGTCCTGCTCGGTTCCATACAAATCATATAGTCGATACCAATTGGAGCGAGAGCGTGGCGATTCGTCAGGATAAAATCCGTTTTCGTCTTTGGTATGAGGTTTGGATGCATCGCCATCAGGGAGCTTCACTAAAGCCATGCGCATACTCTGACTTGGTCCCGTAAATGGAAGTTCATTCCCCAAAACAAGGTCACGCATGTTTGGAATATCCTTGTTGTCAAATTTGTCGTTAGGGTCATACATTCCGTTTTCCAGTTCATGTTGGTTGCACAATTCAAAGGTTTTGTCCTTTGGAAGTTTGCTGTAGTCGGGCAGAGCCTCCCAGCCATAGTAGTTTTTCTTTGCATCTTCTTCTGTAGTCTCATTCTCGGCAAGGAATTTCTTCTTGTGATCGCACGCATATTTCACTACGATGACACTGTCACCTGGCTGTATGACATGTGGTTTTTTTGTCACAGGGTCGTTGGGGAAGTACGACATGCCTCCAATGCCATAGTATCGCTTTGTGAAATCTCCATTACCTTCTTTTTGGAGTGAATATTGGATACTTGGGTCGACAACATGAGAAGCAAGTGCCATATTCTCAAGTGATATTGGTTTATGGGTAGGATTGCATATCACCAAATAGTTGGCATCCTCGTATCTGCTATATTGGCTTTTGAAGCCCATGGAAGACAAATCCCTATAAGTGCAGTAACCAATGTAAAAAACTTCTTTGAATATGAGGTGATCCACTGTTGAATTAGCATCAGTACCGTCTGGCATGTCTCCATTTCTCTGGCATGCTGTGAATAGAGATGATAAAGCCATGAAGACTAATATCAAGGTATAATTTATTTTTTTCATATCCTTGTTTTATTTATTTGTTCTGATAATTTTTGTTGTTTATAATAATTGTATGAATTAGAGGAACCAGTTACCAAATGCGCCAAAGCCATGCGTCTTAACATTTTGGCTTGCTTCGTATGCCTGTTTTCCTGTCAATCCAATCTCTCTACCTAAGTAGAAATAATATGGCTCTGCTGGTGATGCGTTTGTCGGATCGGAATCGAACCTATTGCAATACACCTTGATTGGTATATTAAAGCGTATAAGCTCTTTCCATTCAGGAACCTCAAGGGTCGTATTCTTCGATTGCCAGAAAGGGTTATAGAATGGTGCGCAGGCTTTTTCGCTCTTCATCCAATCCCAATATCCAGCATAGTCCAGCTCCTTGTTGGCAATGGTAGCCTTAGGAATATATGCCTTCTTTCCCTTTTGACATTTCATAACTCTTACGGAAAGATAGAAGTAGGGCAATATGTATGAAGGACGGCTGTATGCTACCGACTCACCAGAAAAACCTTTTACCATGAAAGGCCATGTGTCTTTGTTCTCTCCAGTCCCATATCGTCCATCTATTTCAGGTCTAAAATTAGAGGTAGACTCGTTAGCCTCATAATAAAAGTTAATGTGTCCTTTTAGTCCTACACAGTCCTTGTCATAGGAAACGCATGAATTAGCATCGGTGGCATCAAGGGGTGGCAGCAACCTAATGTTGTAAAACTCGCGCATACCGTCAGCCATGGCATTCTGATGCCATGTGTCACGGTAGGCATATTCAAACAAATTCTTGGTTGCATTTTGTCTACGCATAAAGAGATCGCGACCTAAATTTTCGTCCTTATCTACTCCTTCGAAATAAGGTGATACGACAGGATGCTCATCTACTTTGCCATCTTTCCCATTTTTGCCAACTTCCCATGTACCTCTACAGTCTTCAATCTTGTATGGGTTACCCTTATCGTCCACGTCGCTGATGGTAAAGAATATTTGATACTCATCAGAGTGCTTGTATATCTCATCGTTAAGCAACTTTCCATCTTTATCCAAGAAGTACAAGCATATACCCCAAAGGTTTTTATCTCCACCTATAAGGCGAATGTAAGGTTGCTGGGGAGCAGGCTTGCCTAACTTCTTTTCAAAAACAGTTTGAATACTCTTTTCCCATTCCACCTTTACAGTAGGAAACTTTTGTGAGTTGTTTTCTACTATGACAAATTCTTCTTGTCTCCATGGCGCTGCTGGGTAAACATAATTGCCATGAAATTTTTCATCTCCGTGTGAGTGTCCCTCTTTGAACATAACTAAGCAGCGAGCCCAGTTGTTGAATGCGCCATCTTGGTCGGGATTGTTCATGGTGTCACCAAAGGGAGCTTTTTTCTTCAAGCTGTCAACCATGGCATCCGCACCGCTGTGTGGTACTTCTTTGTGTTCAAGTGGGTTTTCGTTGTAATTGATGTTCATGTTACCAAAGACGAAATCATCACATGATGTACATAGCATCAATATAAGAACGAAACAAAAACTATATTTTTTCATTTTATTATTTTATGTAAATGTCTTGATTAGATAGTCCAGTATAATTGGCACTTTGCTAAATACTCTTTCTCCTCTTAGCCGTGTATGTAAGTTTTCCTTAGTTAGGAGAACGTGTCAGCCATATGAGGAATGATGATGCGCAAATGCCTTCCTTTTAGCTGAAGTCTACATGACGAATATATTCTTACGATTCCTTGACAGCAAATATTGAGGATTGAAGAAATAACTCTTGATTTCATTGGTATCCATGTGCGGATAGAACTTTTTGAAATCTTCCACGAACTTCTCGTCTCCATCTTTCATATCTGCAATGACACGGAATGTTAAAGGAATGTCAATGTCGTGATTGCTCCATTCTGATTTTATTTCATTAAAATTATAAAGTCCTCTACCTTCTCCATTTCCTAATGTTGGAATTTCAGAACAAGTCTTTGAGTCAGCATCTGGATTATCATTTCCATATTTGGGCCAAATAGCATTCTTTGATTTATCCATTTGTGATACGATGTTGCATAGGCTTATTTGCATAGCAAATTCGGTGTTGGCTTGGCTAAACTGTAGAACTCCCTTGAATCCCATTCTGTCCAAATTGTTTGAACCTGTACCTATTTTCCTGCATTGGTGCAGCAATTCCACGAAATCGCCTTGTCTTTGTCTCAGTGCGTTTGTACCATCTGTTACAACGCCACCGTCACCGCTACCTTCTTGATATTCATATCCCAATTGTTTCTCAAATGGGTCAGTATCTCGGTATTTGTATGTAAACAACTTGTTAGCAAGTTCTGCCGCATGTGGCATGGTGAGTGTTTGAAAGAATTTAAAGCCACCTTCTGTCCATGTGGCTTGATTGTTTTTCAGCGTAGGGAATATATTTATCGCTTTGTCTATCAGCGTGCTGTCAAACGGCATGAGTTCTGATTTGTTCCCACTTTCAGGTGCAAGCAGTGCGCTGGTCGTGGTGATGTCGCAAGGCTTTAGCTTGTCGCCCTCCATCTCAAAGGTAAGCTCTGGGTAGTATGTTGGTTTCTTGTCCAGCGTGTGTGGATAAAAACCCTGCTTACTGTTCTTGGATATGGTTTTACCATCTATAGTGTAGCTGTGTTCCAATACTTCGTTGCCAATGGTAAAGAAGTGTTGGTGTTGTACCAATGTAGAATTGTCGAGGTCTGGGTCTCCGTTTTTCTTGTAATAGAACTGTATGAACTCACCGTTTATTTGTTGGTGGTTGGCTCCATAATATGTAAGCTCAAGTCCGTAATAAACGTCATCTGACGCAACTACATCAAAATGGTCGCGCTGGCTGGTAATTTGCATTTGTCCATTGTCGCCCTTACTTATCTCAATTTGTTGCATGAGCGGATAGTCTGTCGGTTTATCCGTGTTCACGCTTATCATGTTGTACGAGTCTTGTTCGTATGTGTTGTCTATACTGTTGTCGGCACCAAAGTTTCCAACTTTTATATTACCACCTTTGAACCCCATTCTAAGTACGGCACTTACTGCATATATCTGTGAGTGTCCCTTGCCATTATACTCAATAGAAGCAGGAGGAGCTTTTACTACTTTTTTCAAGAAATCATCAACATCATTGGCAGAACATGCGGCAAGCATGCAGCAGCATCCTACAGCTAAAATAGTTGAACGTATTATTGTCTTATATTGTAACTTCATTTTCTTAAAATTTAATGATTGTGCGCAAAGAGTAGTTCATGCCACGTTCGTGCGCATAATATCTAAATCGGTCTGTATATTCCTTATATAATGTATTGAGAATGTTATCGCCTACCAACATTACCTTTATTTCCCTGTTGCTGGGCAGCTTGAAGGCAACATCTGCAGTGATGCCAAGCAGGAAGTAGGGGTCGGGCGATACTGCCACTAAATCCGTGTTGGGGTCGAAACGTTCTTGTTTTGTGACATAGTTGCCAGAAAGAGAGAACGATGCCTTTATCTTTTTCTCTGCACCGAAGATATGTTCGTAGCTGGCTGACAGTCCATACTTGTCTGATGGCATGAAAGGCAACCAGTTGTCTCGTGTTATGTTGCGTGCAAATATCCATTCGCCCTTTGCTACGATACTGAGTCCTTTAATGGGATTTACTGTAGCTTCTATATCGCCACCATACAGTCTCACATCGTCCTGATCATACATAAACTTGGCATATTTTCCGCTTGGGCTGTTATGAAAACGATTAGCACCATAGCCGATATGGTCGTATATATAACTGTTAATGTGTTGGTAGAACATGCTTGGCTCTACAGATATCCATGTGTTGCGATACCTTGCGCCTAAGATAGACTTCCAACCACGCTCACTCTTTAGGTTTCTATTGCCCACTACCCAATAAGAACCTTCTTGAAGTCCGACGGCATAAAGCTCGTTGATGTCTGGTGGACGCCACGACCAACCGATGTTTGCACGTATGTCCCAGTTGTCGTTAAACTGATAGTGAGCAGCAAAACTTGAGGTGAAGTTGCTGTAAACCTTGAAGTCATCGTAATAGTCGTACTTGTTCAGCGTGGTGTAACCGCTCACGCTCATTACTCTAAAGTCGTAACGCAAGCCCAATTCGCATTGCAATTTTTCAAAGAAAGTAGCCTTTTGCAACAGGAAACCACCCATGGTGAGAGCGGCAAAGTTTGGTACAAAGGCAGGATTCTTGGTGCCTGGGAAGTTGTAGTTTATTTGGTATGTGTTTGATACACCTGCAAAGGTGGACATTTTGTAAGGCTTCCATGAAGTACGATATGACAAGTCGCCCTTGTATGTTTTCAATATAAGGTCTTGCATCGGGATGGCACTCCACTCCTTTTTCATACGGTTCTCATACTCCTGTCGCAAATTTTCTTGGAACGAGAAAGTCAGATCCAGCGATTGCTTTGGGTTGATACGATATTTCACCTCGCCCTTCAGCGTGAAGTGTTGTGATTGCTGGAAGGGTATGCCAATTTCATAACTGAATGGTTGCAATGACGACTCTGTTGGACGACCAATGCGAAATCGTTCTTGTAGTTGTGTCAAGTCGGATATTTGGCTGCCAAAATAGATACCAGAACGTTGGTAGAACAAACTTGTAAGCACGGTTGCCGTGATGCGCTTGTTCTCAAAACCACCCATGGCAGACATGCTGATGTTATTGTAGCCCGTGTTGTTCATGATGTATTCGGGCGTATGGTAATCACCACCACGAGTATAGTTGCCGTGCAGGCGCATACCGAAATTCTTCCAACCTGCTTCAATGCTTCCCGAACCGCTTATTCCTCGGGCATTGGTATCATAGCCGATGTTGGTAACTCCTTTCACGATAGGCTTGTTATGCCCATAGGGTAGGGGCGCATCGTTGAGCAATACCACACCACCCATGGCACCAAAACCGTAACGAATACATTCGGCACCCTTTACAACCTCTACCATGCTGGCACCTGTATAGTCAATTTCTGGCGCATGGTCGTTACCCCAACTCTGGCTCTCCAGTTTCACTCCATTGTTCATCAATAGAATACGGCTGCTGTGCATACCTTGAATAACAGGTTTAGCCACCGTACTACCGGCACTGATAGAGCTCACGCCAGGAATGGTCTCTAACATTTTTGCCAACGAGGTGGCACCACCTTTTTCCAATGCTTCCTGACTGATAGCAGAGGACTGTTGCAAGACACTCGTGTGTCGTTTCAGTGCGGTGACAGTGACATTATCTAATAGCTTAGAATCGTCCTTCAGCTGTAAAGTTATCATGTGGCTGTCGGGGATGCTTACAACACGTGTCACGGCCTTATAACCTACGTAAGTAACCGTCAGTTTTATGCGGTCGGTAGCACGCTTGAGTTTAATCGTACACCTACCGTCTATGTCTGTCACCGAAGGATTTGAAACGCCTTCGCAGCGTACGACAGCACCGATAAGCGGCTCTTGTGACAGTTCGGAAACAACCCGAACGGTTACGGATGTTTTGACATCTTTGTCCTCATCCTCCACTGTCTCCTGCCCATGCACAGACGTAGCATGGACGTAGGTGGGTGGGAATAAGAACAAAGAACTTAAGAGAGTGGCGGACAGGTAGTATCTGACTCGCCTTTCATAGTTCACTTTTGATTTGTTCATATATACTCAGATTACAAATGGTTTTTAATGAATAGACACAAATTCCCCCTACCTTTATAGCGGAGGAAACGAGTCTTTAAGGGTTTACTCAGGCTTAAGACCAAGACGCAGGTGTCTGCAAATAAAGTCAGCCTTACACTTTCATCTCTTACGATTTGCGGCTACAAAGGTAGATAAAATCAGTACACCGTCCAATACCTACATTTAGTGAAATTGTATCATCACTATTTTTGGGTAGGCGAGAAGCAGACAGATCTTTTAAGCTCTGCCCCTCTTTTGTAAGAATAAAGTCACGATTGAAAAAATGTGCGGTTATCTTCGGCAAGTTCCTTCAGTCCTCGCCCCACAGTTTCGGCATCAGGTAACAGCGTATCAGGTCTCTGCTTGAACTGTCCTGTAAGCGCATTGATGTCCTCAAGGCAATCCCCTCCACAAAGGTAACTGAAGAAGAGAGAGCCGAAAATACTTCCATGGCTGAATGCTTTGCCGCTACTTCCACGTTTGCCCAATACAGATTCGGTAAGTTTTTCAAAGCCCAACTTTGAGAAAACGTCCATAATATGATAAATTCCACCGAAAGAAGTGATATTCTCGTTTTTAATTGCTACCTTTGTCATGTCAGATTTTTGCTTACTTGTTATGTTTGCAGCACCAAGATAGGTGAAATTTCTGACATATCCAAGTGTTTTGAGAACTTTGTTTCTCAGACACTTGGAGTTCTTACAAGAATTTATGCTGCGGAATTAAGGTCAAATAAAAAAATGTCAATGAAAACATCTGAATTTGGTAACACTGTTCTAAGCGTCCAAGAAACTCTTAAAATGCTTCAAGGTTTTTGTTATGAAGCTTTAAGATTCTTGAAGGTTTCTGTAGAGAAGTTTCCCAAGTTTGTAGTAGGCGTTGCTATGCAAGCAGACGGCAAGGCTAATCCCCTGAAAATAGACTATACGCACTCAAAGGTGTTGGTTTGTATTCCAGTGTTCAGAATATTGTTTTCAGGAGTGACTGGTAATGACGCACCAACAGTGTACCGTTTAATGGGTTATCAGTTAGCTCGTTTTTGGTATAGATTTACAACTGTCGGTGATGAAGGTGCATTTAACAGCATGGACAAAGATAGTATTGTATTTGCCAGTTCATTGATGATATTAAAAGGCTGTCGGATTAATCCTTTAACACCAATCTCTGAAGTTTTAAAAATGCTTAAGGAGGAGTTTAAAATAGAGTGTGAACTCGTTACTGGTATTGACACACATGCAAAGGTAAAGCTAGGTGTTATAAAGCCAACTCAATCAGAGCATATGAAAATTACTGAACACTGGGAGAAACTTTATGAAGAAAATATCAATCGCTCATTAGCATCCCTAGCAGAAGGAGACCTTGGTAGCAAGTCGAATCCTTTTGATAATGTTGATGAAGCTGCAGATTACATTAAAAAGATAGAACAAGAACGCCTTTCAACAGACCAATATCGTCAAGAGATTGTAAGAGAAGAATATTTCTATGATGGACAAATTTTTCGTATACCATGGGCTTCGGCGAATGTCTCTTACTACCCCATTGAGGGGGCTTCAGATAACTGTTTTGTGGTTAATCAACTCTCTACACACAACAAGTTCGTCTTAAAGCCTTCGTTGGCTAATCATAAATTTCTTTATCGTGGGCAGTCAAGGTTCTTTTCGCCTTGCAAGCCAAGTCTTTTTCGGGAGAATAAAGACTATTTCGTAGATGATATAATACAGATTAAAGAGTTTCAATGTCTTCTCAAGACGCATCCACTAGTTCAACTATTTGAAAGGGGGGTTGAGTTGTTACACGATACCTTTTATTTCAAGATTAGTTATGATGGTTTGAGCCAGCACTATTATAACAATACTCCTTGGCTTGATCTTACAAGCGACATGGAGGTGGCTAAGTTCTTTGCGGTTACCACTTTCAATATGAAGTTGGATTGTTATGAGAAATATACGGGCAATGAACTAGGAGTTTTATATTACTTTGATTTGAAAGCAGACTCCTTTCAATACAATGATAGGCGTAACTATATTGTTAATAATATAGGAAAGCAACCTTTTATGCGTAGTGGAAATCAATCAGGTTTTCTAATTAATATAGCTAAAGATGAGGATTTTAATAATTATCCAGAAGTGCGATACGTTTTTTCCGTCATAATCCAATTATAACAGATAGAATCTTTGCAAAATTCGATAATGGTGATAGGATTATGCCAGAAGAAATCCTTCGTTCTCACTGGCATCGTAGAATGAATGATGAGAAGATAAAAAAGCTGATTTCAACAGAGGCATTAAAACTCAACTATAAGGATAATCCTCATGAATCTCATAACAAAATAATAAAAGCATTACAGAATAAAGGGTTCAAAATAAAAAAATATCAGCCTTCATTTACAAAAGAGGAATTGGAACAGTACTATGCAACATCGTTGAAGTTCTGGCATGAGTTTTGTTCAAACATTCACTTTTATAGTCCAGAAGGTGCATTGATGAAAGAGCATCTTATAAACTTACCAAATGATCCGCGATATAAGTGGGCATTTATAAAATAATAATTCTTTCACTAGTGTCCACGAAAAATATTTAACACCTCGATTCCGCAGCATTATTCCTTGTGAGGTACTTTTATATATTGAAGTGACATTTTTG
>CAUVDL010000039.1:0-20959 GCA_963550695.1 uncultured Prevotella sp.
ATTACGAATGGTAAGCTCTATGCAAACCTTTCAAACTATAGTATGACTGGTAATGGTAAGTATATAGCAGTAGTTGACCTCAACACATTCCGTAATCCAAAGAATATTGAGGTTGGTCTCAACCCTTACAATCAGAACATTGCTGCTGGCAATGACGTATTTATCGTGTCTATGTTTGATTATACAGAGAAGCCATTAGTACAGAAGATTGACACAAAGACCAACAAAGTGACACAACTCTTTAATGCTACAGCCATTGCATACAGTGCCAAGAAGAATGCTCTTGTCTGCCTCTATGCTCCTTACGGAAGCAATGATAAGAGTTTCTTCCTCTATGACTTAGCTACAGGTCAGAAGACGAACCTCGACATGACAGGGCTTCGCAGTCCTCGACAAGTTAATGTTGACAAGTGGGGTAACATCTATGTTATAGACAATCCAAGCTATAAAGCACCAAGCGAAGTGTTCTACTACTCACCAGAAGGCAAGCTCATCCAGGGTAACATCATCGTTGGAATGAGTGCACAGAATGTACGCTTTGCCAATTAAAGCATCACTTAAACACAACAAAAAAGATTGGAGATAAACATCATTTATAGGTGTTTATCTCCTTTTTGTGTGGTATATAATATCCTAATATACTACATGCTCCACAGCCATTCACGCGCCATTCTAAATAAAATAACTATGAGTCGCCATGGTGTTAGCGTCCACTCTTTTCCATGAACATTTTGGGGTCTTGTTAGCAAGCAATTATCCTCACTTCCATTAAAGCTGTCTTGCTACATTTCTGTTGGGGAATTTATCTCTCATAGAGAACAATACTAAACATACGGATTAACTTATAGCTTATTCCATAGGACAGATAAGTTTAATCCTGTCAGAAAGTGAGACTGAAAGGGGAAACATAAACTTTTTTGGTAATGTTCTTGTACAGCTGAGGAGTTCGCAATCGTTAGCTAATTTATTGAAAACCAAATTTGCTGTCATTCCTGTCAGCTATCATCGCCGTATAACACATTAGTCTACAACAGCTTACACGAAATATTAAATATGACAGCAAACTAAAATAAAACTATATTGGGTATTTGCGTAGTTGTTTTTCTTCATATTCTTCAATCTTACTCATGCTGCCAATGGAAATACTTGATAGTTTCTAAGACATGAAAAGCTTCCTATATAAGGCAGATAGTTAGGCTCATAAATAATGTGATAACCACAAGAGGTATGGATATAAAACAAGTAAAGCGGGTGTTTCCCAACTGTAGAGGAACCCACCCGCTTTACATATAATGTAACATCTAATACTCCTTGAAAGATAACACGGTCGTTTACAACGGTGTCTTAAAGATAAACGAACGGATAACCCAATAAGAGAGAATACCGCAGAGATAGCCTAAGAAAGCTATCCACGTAATGCGCTTCATATACCAGCCAAAGGTAATCTTCTCAAGTCCCATAACAACAACACCTGCGGCAGAACCTACGATGAGCATTGAACCACCTACACCAGCACAGTAAGCAAGCAACTGCCAGAAAATACCATCAACAGCCATATCTGGCTCTATTCCGATAGGATACATACCCATACTACCCGCAACAAGTGGTACATTGTCGACAATAGCTGAAAGTACACCGATAATACCAGTCACAGCATAATGATTACCATTAAAGGTTGTGTTCAGACCACGACCTAACTCCTTCAATACACCTACTTCTTCCAAACAAGCCACAGCCATCAAAATACCAAGGAAGAAAAGGATAGTAGACATATCTATACGACTTAGCAAACTGCTTACACGCTTTGAGAACTGAACCTCACCACCTCTTTCCTTGTGAAGATTACGATAGAATACTTCTGTTACAGTCCATAGGATAGCCAATACTAACAGGATGCCTGCAAAAGGAGGTAAATCAGTAAAGAAATGGAATAAAGGAACAGAACAGAGACCACCTACACCGATAGCAAAGACGATCTTACGCTGGAGTCCATTAAACTCCAAGACTTCGTGATCACCTGACATATCACTTGATATATCATCATACTGGATATTACCTTTCAAAAGCATCTGAAGCAAGAATGCTGGTATCAACATTGAAACTAATGAAGGAATAAATATCTCACTAAGTACACCACCTGCAGTTATCATACCTGCGTTCCACAACATAATCGTGGTTACGTCGCCAATTGGAGAGAAAGCTCCACCTGAATTAGCAGCAATGATAACTAACGAAGCATAAATCATTCGATCGTGCTTATCCTGTACAAGCTTACGCAAAATCATAACCATCACAATACTTGTCGTTAGGTTATCAAGGATAGCAGAAAGGAAGAAAGTCATAAAGGCAATCTTCCACAACAGACTACGCTTTGTCTTAGACTGCATTACATTCTTCACCCAGTTGAAACCACCGTTCTGATCAACGATTTCCACAATCGTCATAGCTCCCATAAGGAAGAAGAGTGTGGTAGCAGTATCGCCTAAATGCTCCGTTATCAAAGTATTTACAAACGATACAACCTTATCACCTGTTCCCGTAAAGTCTGGGTGCATCAATTGTACAAACGGTGCTGGATCAAACATGTAAAGTGTCCAGCAGAAAACAAACATCAACAAGGCAACTGCTGCCTTGTTAACCTTAGTTAGGCTCTCCATTGCTATGAGCGCATAGCCCAGCACGAAGACTACAATAATGGCAATTGTTAGTGTAGACATAAATGATTATAATTTCTAATATTTTTTTACTGTACAAAGATACGCAAAAGATATGAGTTGCATATAAAGAATTGAAATTTATTCTAAGAAAGATAGACTTATTTGTCAAATTGTAGTATATTTGCAGATATAGCAAGTAATAAGAGGTAGGAAATAACCGAACAATAGATAAATTTATGGAAAAGAAACATCTCAATGTTGTTTGCGCTGTTGTTCATAACGGCAATAAAATCCTATGTACACAGCGATTGCGTAAAGGTCCTAATTACATTGCTGAACATTGGGAGTTTCCTGGTGGTAAAGTCAATAAGGGAGAAAGCGATCATGAGGCTTTGCGTCGTGAATTGCTTGAAGAAATGGACTGGAATATCTATGTCGGGGCAAAACTTGGGAGCGTTGAATATGACTATCCAGACTTTTCAATCAGCCTTACTGCCTATGACTGTATGGCACATGACAATAATTTTAAGCTACTTGCACATATTGATTCCTGCTGGTTAAAACCAGAAGAGTTCTCAAAGCTCGATTGGACTGAAGCAGACGCTGCACTTATCAAACTGCTTTGGAAATAATAGTAAGCAGTTTTGCCTTTGCCTATTTCTTCTTTTAATCATTTAATACGATTTATCATCGTCAATCATCAAACAAAACAATGAACACAGAAATACAATCACTTGTCAATCAACTTAATGCTGCATCCGATGCTTATTACAATGGTCGTGATGAACTTATGACAGACTATGAATGGGACGCAGCCTTTGATAAACTGAAAAAATTAGAAGAAGAAACAGGTATCATACTCCCCGATTCGCCGACACAGAATGTATCTGCCGATAATGTTGCTGGTAAAAAGGAAGAACATGAGTTCCCTGCACTTTCCTTAGCAAAAACGAAGAAGGTAGAAGACCTTGCTAAATGGGCAGAGAATAAACCTATATGGCTCTCATGGAAGTTGGATGGATTGACACTTGTTGTTACATACGATAATGGTAAACTGACAAAGATTGTCACACGTGGAAATGGTCATATTGGCACCAATATTACTCATCTTTCTACGGCTATTGATGGTATCTTGCAAACCATTCCCTACAAGGGACATCTTGTTATCCGTGGTGAAGCTGTCATCAGTTATCCCGATTTTGAGCAGTTTAACATGGAAGCAGAGGAAGAATACGCTAATCCTCGCAACCTCGCATCAGGTTCACTCACACTGAAAGATATCAATGAAGTAAAAGCCCGCCACTTACGTTGGATTCCTTTTACACTCGTTTATACAGAGGAAGAAATAACTTCTTGGGGAAAAAGAATGGAGTGGCTTGAACAACAAGGGTTCAAAGTTATAGACAGAGAGGTTATCGAACAACCAACCGTTGACAATATAGAAACTGTCATACATCATTGGACAGAAAGGGTAACAGGCGCAAGTAAATCACCTTTCCCCTACCCCGTTGATGGCTTAGTCATCACTTACGACGATACCGTCTACGCTGCAACAGGTTCTGTCACAGGTCATCATGCCACACGTGCAGGCTATGCCTTCAAATGGCAAGACGAGAGTGCTGAAACAGAATTAAACTATATAGAATGGTCATGCGCTGCATCAACTATCTCACCTGTTGCCGTTTTCCGTCCTGTTGAGTTGGAAGGAACAACTGTAAAGCGTGCTTCACTCTGTAATATCTCCGAGTGTGAGAGATTAGGGATTGGCGATAAGGGTACGAAGATAGCTGTTATCAAAGCGAATAAAATTATTCCGAAGGTTATCAAAGTCATTGAAAGCGTTGGTACTTTTCATATTCCAGAGACTTGTCCAGTATGCCATTCTGCCACAGAAGTTAGCGAAAGTGAAGTCAGTGGAACACGTACACTACACTGTACCAATACACATTGTCCTGCGAAACAACTGAAGAAGTTTGGTAGATTTGTATCCAAAGAAGGTATAAACATTGACGGACTCTCTGAACAAACCGTACAGAAATTTATTAACCTTGGGTGGATTCGAGAATATGCCGACCTCTTTCATCTTAGTGAACATGCCAACGAGTTACGTACAATGGAAGGTTTCGGTAACAAGAGTGTTACCAAGCTATTGACAGCCATTGAAAAAGCACGTAACGTAGAAGCACGTCGTCTGCTCTTTGCTCTAAACATTCCACTTGTAGGACAAGATGTCTGCAATCGTCTGCTGTCTGCTTATCCCTTGGAGGAGCTTATAAAAACAGCAACCGAAAGTGCAGCAGAAGATGTATTCTCAACCATTGCTGGTATTGGACCTGAGAAGAGTGCAAGCTTTGTACGTTGGATGAAAGATGAAGATAATCAATCAATGTTACAGCATCTGTTGGTTGAACTAAATATTAGTCAACCTTCATCAGCACCAACTGGTGATAGTTGCCAAGGATTAACCTTCGTCGTTACTGGTGATGTTCATCATTATAAGAATCGCAACGAATTGAAAGCGTACATAGAAAGTCAAGGTGGTAAGGTAACTGGTTCTGTTTCAAAATCAACGAATTATCTTATAAACAATGATGTAGAAAGTACTTCTGGAAAGAATCAGAAAGCAAAAGAACTTTCTATTCCGATTATCTCAGAAGATGAGTTCATTGCTCGCTTTGTACAAGCTGCAGCGCCAGAATCTCCTTCACAACCAACAGAAGGAAGTTTATTCTGACAACATAAGAAAACACTATATATAGCAAAAGGAGATGATATGCATATCATCTCCTTTTGCTATATTATAATAATAAAAGTCTTATCGCTTATTTAGAACGTCCACTTAGCAGCTACCGTAGGGATAGCATAGAAGTGGTTATTCTGACCTTTGTCATTCCAAACAAAATTATTGCTAATCTCAACCTCAGTACCCAAAGAGAGGTTTACATCCTTCATCCCCTTAAGCGTATTGAGATTAAACCAGAACTGAGGTTCTGAGAGAAGAATCATTTTACCGTTAACATTTGGATCATACCAAAGATCACAGAATCCAGAGAATGTACAAAGACCTTTAGCGAAGGTTGTACCCCATACTTCAGTCAGCTGAAAACCACTGAAAGGATGTTTACCTCTATGACTATTCTTGAACTGATACTTATACATTAACTGAAGACTAAACGTTTTTGAAAAGTCTTTTGATGCCCAGTTCCATGCTCCACCAAGAAGAACAGCATGCTGATAACGATTACCATCATAGCTATTCACAGTTTTACCAGAGCTTAAACCACCGTCATACTCAATATGTGCAGCCCACTGCTTATTCTTCGTAAGATTAAACTCACGTGAAATCTCCCAATAAGCACCCATCACACCATCGCTCTTGTAATCAATATCAGTAAACATATAGGTAGAACCCCATCTGTCAGGTTTGAACATTTCTACTGTTGTTGTTACTGACGTACGAGAACTTAAGTTCTTATAAAGACTATGACCTAAGTCATAATGCAACTGCACATCTTGTGCGCTTGCACAACCAAAAGCTGCTATCAAGCCGATAGCGAGGGAAAAGATTCTTTTCATTTCTGTTCTTAGTTTATATGTTTAGAAACGTCAGCAAAGTTACAAAAAATTCTTAAACTATCAACGTAATAGCAAAAGAATCCTTAACTTTGCAGCAATATGAGAATAGATATCATCACCGTATTACCAGAGATGCTGGAAGGATTTGTACACGAAAGTATCCTTGCCAGAGCTGAAAAGAAAGGATTGGTAGAGATTCGTTTGCATAATCTTCGTGACTACACAAAGGATAAATGGCGCCGTGTTGACGACTATCCTTTTGGTGGACAGGCTGGTATGGTCATGCAGATAGAACCTATTGATCGTTGTATTGCTGCTTTGAAGGAAGAACGTGATTATGATGAAGTTATCTTTACGTCACCTGATGGCGAACAGTTTAATCAGAAAATTGCCAATGATCTCTCATTGGGAGGAAACTTCATTATTCTTGCAGGACATTATAAAGGTGTTGACCAACGTGTACGCGATCATCTCATTACGCGTGAGATCTCTGTTGGTGACTTCGTTCTGACAGGTGGAGAGCTACCAGCCGCCATCATTGCTGATGCTGTTGTACGATTGGTTCCAGGTGTTATTAGTGACGAGCAGAGTGCACTCTCAGACTGTTTTATGGATGATATGCTCTCAGCACCTATCTACACTCGACCTCGCAGTTATAATGGATGGGATGTACCTGAGATTTTACTCAGTGGCAACGAGGCAAAGATTAGACAATGGGAGTTTGATCAAGCAATGGAACGTACCAAACGCCTACGACCTGACCTCTTAAAAGAATAAGACTTTTGAGCGCTGTAATATAAAACAATAATAACTAAGGTGCAGTTTTAAGATACACAAAAGAAGTTGCAATAACAGATAGGTACGCAAAACATACTCCTATCCTTTATTGCAACTTCTTTTTTTCGACATACTTCTATTACTTTAAGAAGAAGCAATTTACCCATTGTTAGGTATTGTAGCATTCTAATTTTATCTATACTTTTGCATCCCAATATTATATTTTCAGGATTTATACATTTATCAATATGGTTAAAAGATTACACTCTTATCTTTTATTGACAGGTACCTTATTATATTCAGCAGCCCTGCCAATAAATGCACAAGGGAACGCGGTGGGTAAAGTTCCAACAGACAGCCTTACACAAGACACATTATTCTCAACTCCTTATCTGCACGCTCAAACATTGCAGACGGTTGAAGTAATTGGGCGCAACGAACGTTCCTATAAGAATACCAACTCTTTCATCGGTACAAAAACAGAGACACCTTTGAAAGACATTCCACAGTCTATCGGCTACGTAACAAAGGAATTAGTGCGCGACCAAGGAGCAACTACTGTTAATGAAGTTGTAAAGAATATCAGCGGTGTGAATCAATACACCTTCTACAATGACTTTTCTATTCGTGGTTTCCGCACCACTGGCAACCGTAATTCTGGAAACCTTGTCAATGGTATGCGTGCACAAACAAGTCTTTGGAAACAGCAGTCACTGGCAAATATCGAGCGTGTTGAAGTTATCAAAGGTCCTGCTTCTGCCCTTTTTGGCAATGCTGCACCGGGTGGTGTCATTAATCGTGTAACAAAGAAGCCACTACCTTATCAACGCAATACAGTATCAACAACCGTTGGCAGCTTCAATACACTAAACACCTACGGAGACTTTACAGGACCATTAGACAAAAAACATACTCTGCTCTATCGTCTTAATATCGGTTACGAACATACAGATTCCTATCGTGACCTACAAGAAAATACAAACTATATAGTTGCTCCATCTTTCTCGTTCCTCCCAACACAAAGGACACGCTTTAACGTTGACATAGTTTATCAGCGCACCGATGGTAAAGTTGACCGTGGTCAGCCTATCTTTGGAGATGGTGACCTCAACTCAGTACCAATTAGTCGTTCGCTCTCTGCAACAAATGATTATCTAAAGGAGAACCTCGTGAATATCACGCTTGGTGTAACCCATAAGTTCACGGATAACCTCTCCTTCAATGCAACCTATCTGAACTCTTCCTATGACGAGGACCTTCGTGAGCACAATCAAGCTAACGCCTATGTGAAGTTAGCCGATGGTACGCAAAGTCCATCACGCATTCTTATGCAGTGCCTTGTACGCCAGCGTCACTTCCGTAACAACAGTTTCAATACCTATTTTAACTATAACATAAACACAGGTCCCGTTAATCATCGTATTCTTTTAGGTTATGACTATTTCCAGATGGCACAGCAAGCCGGCTCGTCAGCAATGACTGCAGGAGGTTATCTGCTAAAAGACGGTACGACAACAACAGCTTTCAAGCCTGCCAACATTGCTAAGTACGTACTTGATAAGGATGGTAATCCAAAGACAAATGTGCCTTATTATGACTTGACAAGTAATAATAACAATATTGAGCGTGACTACTCTAAGTACGTCTTTGTTGCAACAGCACTCTCTCCTTACTTACAATATTCTCATGGCATCTACCTTCAAGAGCAGATGGAAGTAGGACCAGTAAAACTTCTCTTAGGAATTCGTCAGGAGATATTCACCGATGTACTAAATTATAAGACCAATAATGAGAGCCGTACTACTCAACATGCGTTCATTCCACGCCTTGGTGCTGTCGTTGCTATCAACAAGAATCTGAATGTGTATGGTACATGGGTAAAAGGCTTTGAACCACAGAGTGCATCCGTACAGGGTAACCCTAACACTGGTGGACCATTTGATCCAGAATACAGCCAACTGTTGGAGGCGGGCTTGAAAGGTGAATGGTTTGACAAACGACTCAGTACTACTCTTTCTTTCTTCCATCTTCAGAAACGCAATACACTCTATAATGCCAACGATGCAAATAATCCAGAGCTGCTGGAACAAGTGGGAGAAGAAACTTCAAAGGGTATTGAATTAGACGTAGCAGGTTTCATTCTTCCTAATTGGAGCATCGTTGCTAACTATGCCTACACCCATGCTGCTATCACAAAGACTGCGACCAACTCAGAGAAAGACTATGGTATGCAACGTCCTAACACACCACGTAACTCTTTCAACATTTGGTCGAAATATATCATTCAGACAGGTGCGCTACGCAACTTTGGTTTCGGCCTGGGTTTCAATACAGTAACAAAGCGTTACGGACAAGTTGGAAGACGTGAGAATACCATTGTCTATCCTGGCTATGGACTCCTCAATGCAGCACTGTACTATCGACTTCGTAACTTGCAGGTACAGCTAAATCTCGACAACGCAATGAACAAAGTTTATTGGGTGGGAGGTTACGACAAACTCCGTTCCTTCCCAGGTGCTCCACGCAGCATAAAAGCTACTGTGACTTACAAGTTCTAAGGGGCAAAAAAGCATCCTAAATAAAAAGCCTTCATCCATCTACAGAGCTATAACCTTTGTAAAAGGATGAAGGCTTTCTCTATAAGTAACACATCTTCATTAATAAATAGGCTAAATCCCACTTAACTTAGAAACCATTTATTACACATCGGTATCATAGTTTTTTATTTTCAAGTTGCTGTCATTTTAACATTTAAAGAGAACTCACTGTGTAATAACTCATTATCTCTTTATAAAGAATGACAGCAGTGACAGCAAATTTGATTTCAGGAAGAAATAGGAAAACATCCCAATATCACAACACAAAGTAGCTGGAGAACATTAAAACAATGAAAGCCAAGAAAAACTTTATTCGTATAATCATGATGGCAAATGGCTTGAACCACCGAGCTAATATAAATAAAAGCAATGGGTAATGATATAAACCAAGCAGCAACTAAAAACCAGATTAGCCAACTAAAGCTTTCCCTCTTTCCTTTGAATCACAAGAAGCAGATATCATTAAAAACAAAAAGACCGTAACCAAAGCAAAGGATAACACACGAAGGGCTATCCCCCAAAAAGAATACCAGTCCTTATAATAAAGTGTATCAACTCGATTCTCTTCCCCACTCTTCTTACTCTTATTCCAATAACTCACAAACAACTAAACACCAAGATAAGACAAACAAATGCTTTTAACTTACTAACCTACTACTTTTCCTTTGACTTTGTACGTTTCTCCAAATAATCATACTTGCCAGGGAAAGGGCTATCATAATCAGAATACTCTACACAACTAAATACCACAAACTGATTGTAGACTATAAGATTATAACATCGATTAAGCTCATACATAAGTGAGTCTGTAAGTGCCTTGTCATATATCCGATAATTAAACTCTTTATTACCAGACTTCCCATAGATAATTTCTGTATAGTCACTAATTACATCATCCCTACTAACAGACAAACCACGATAACCCATCTTTTGCAAGGCTAAACGAACTGAATCAAGCCGTTCTAAACTTAACCCTATCTTTCGTAACTCCTTCTCTTGTTCCTTTTGGGATCCAATCTCAACACCTTGAAAATTGACTTGTTGCTTTGAAGTTACACCCCAATCCGTCATTCTTCCATGTCTCGAATATTCTACAGAGAAGCCTGTACTATCTGGCAGCCAACTTCTTGTAACTCGAATAAGTTTTTTTATATTCTGTTGATTTACTCTAAAGTCTGCCTCCATTCTCTCAGGTGTACACTCCTTTTGTGGAATAATCGCAAATACTGCAATACACAACGTCTGTAAGATATTAAAGCTATGAAGCCCAAGAAAAATATTATTCGTATAACTACGATACCACACCGACTGAACTACAGAACAGATATAAACAATAGCAATAGGTATTGAAATAAACCAGCCAACTTTCACAAAAAATATAAGCCATGAAAAGGAGCCAGCTATATCGTCCTCTTCATAGATGACATACATGATTATTAACAACAAAATTGTTATAAAAACAAGCATCAAAAAACGTAATAACAACCAGCAAGAGAAGTGATAATTACTTACGCAAGTCACATCCATACTACTTACATCTTGTTTTTGTTTATTCCTCTTCCCTTGATTCATCAATAGCCAAACGCCAAGAACTATTAAGAAGAGGAAAATGTTAACAGTAAAAATAATCATATTATATGCTGATTGAACTTTCAGGACATTATTGGACAAAGATATTTATTTATCTCCTAAATTATAAGAGAACAAGCTAAAATATGTTCATTAATAAATAGGCTAAATCCCACTTAACTAAGAAGCCATTTATTACACATCGGTATCATAGTTTTTTATTTTCAAGTTGCTATCATTTTAACATTTAAAGAGAAATCACTGTGTAACAACTCATTACCTCTTTGAAAAGAATGACAGCAGTGACAGCAAATTTGATTTCAGGAAGAAATAGGAAAACATCCCAATATCACAATACAAAGTAACTGAAGGGCATTGAAACAATGAAAGCCAAGAAAAACTTTATTCGTATAATCACGATGTCTAATAGCTTGAACCAGCGAGCAAATATAAATAATAATAAAAGGTATTGAAATAAACCAACTTCCAACAACACATATCATAATCCAAAAGCAACATTCTCCTGCATCATCACCTGCAAACAATGCAAATAACACTAAGAACAAAAAGGCAGTAACCAAAGCAAACGCCAACACACGTAGGGATATCCAAAAAAAGGAGAGCCAGTTCTTTTTGTAAAGTGTTTCTATTTTTACCGCTTCCCCACTCTTCGCACCATTACTCCAATGACTCACTAAAAGTGATACACCAAGCGCAAGAATACAAATTAGTATAATAATAATAAATGCAAACATAATTAATTTATTGTACCAGAAAACCTGACCGTATAGATAACAAGAAAGACCTCTTGTAAAGATAAGATTTTACTCCCACATATACAAGTGAAACATCTATAAACAAATGACTTCAATAACTTCATACGTTCTTTTGCAATTTACTACATTAAACAACACCTGACAGCGATTATCTCAGGCATATGGATAGCATGCTATTCAACAAAGGAAGCTCAACCGAATAAAAAGAAGCTGATTCTACTACTATCAAGATTATACATTAATTAATAGACAAAGATGCTTTTCCAAAACTATATGGAGCTATTTTAATAAATATAACTTGAATAGAGCTATCAGGGTTTCTTCCGTCAGTTCATCCTCTGTTACATTTATATAGTAATGCTCATAACTATATGAAAATCTTTTGTTCTTATCAGGTTTATCAAGGCACACATTGATATATACACTCCTCGTGAAGTCTAATATATTTGAATTTAGGAACAGCCACTTTGCAACTCTTTGCGTCAACTGTCCATACTTATTACTGAGCTCTTCGGGCGTCATCGCTGGTCGAAGAAAACACACATGAAATTCGTTATAGTGCGTAGATAATTGTGTACAAGGGAAACTATACGCATAACCCTCAGACGTAGAGACATTCCAACTCTCCGCCAACTCAAATGTCTTAAAGTGTCGTGTCAAAGAATCAATTTGAGGGATGAGCTGTTGAATAACTTCTGGCTTATTATTCTTCACTGCATTACATGATATTTCCAAAATATCAATCAAACTTCCTCGCCCAACATCCACCTTACGTGAAGAGTGTTCAGCCCCATCTTGCAAGTCAAAGAAGAAACAAGTTTTTAGTTGAATACCAAGCTTCTTACGTACAAAGGTTGTAGAAGAAAACACAGCATAACGCAGCAATGATGCTATTTTCATTTGACAAAGACTATCAGTGATTTCTTTCTTATTGCCTTTTGAGTCCTTATAAGCAAGTATATATGTTCGTTCTGAGAAGTACGAACCTTTGATTACTTGCAAGGCGTACTTCTCAGACTCCCCGTCTACAACAATATACTGTTGTGAGGCGAGAGGATTATACAACTCCTTAAGTACAGGCGCATAGAGTTCATAATCCTGCTTATTACAAGGGGAAA
Source organism: uncultured Prevotella sp. (assembly GCA_963550695.1). GTDB lineage: Bacteria > Bacteroidota > Bacteroidia > Bacteroidales > Bacteroidaceae > Prevotella. Next base: position 13,071 of record CAUVDL010000039.1, read on the forward strand.
GACGATTCTGTGCCACCGATGCTATCACCATAAAGAGTAGCATTAAAAGCAACAAAACCTTAATGACAAAAGTATTATAAAATTCTTTCATATCTTCATCTTTATGCTTTTGATCGTAATTTAGGAAGCACCTTACTCTTCCAGTTTCCGAATTACTTTACAAGGGTTACCAGCTGCCACGACATCACTTGGAATATCATGTGTAACGACAGACCCGGCTCCTATCGTAGTATTATCGCCTATCGTCACACCAGGAACAACGACGACATTACCACCAATCCACACATTATTTCCTACATGAATAGGCAGAGCATACTCAATCTTCTTATTCCGCTGCTCAACATCAAGTGGATGACCAGCGGTATAGAAGGCACAATTAGGCGCAATAAATACATTATCACCAAATGTCACCTTAGCCTCATCAAGAATAACACAATTAGTATTAGCAAAGAAATTCTCACCCACTTCAATGTTATAACCATAATCACAAAAGAACGGAGCAACGATAAACATACCATCTCCAGCCTTACCAAACAACTTTCTAAGGCGTTCCATACGTTCCTCCCTACGTGAAGGGGGAATCTGATTGATTTCATAACACTCGTTTTCGCAGTAGTATAAGTCTTTCAAAACCTCAGGATCATTTGCCTGATAAAGCATCCCTTTCTGCTGTTTCTCCTTCTCGGTCATATTCTTGCCTTTAACGTTTATATGCGCAAAGATACAAATCAATTGCTAAGAAACAGAAAAAATCATACATGAAAAAGATAATTTTAAGTAAGAAAAACTTGAGATGCGTGAAGTTTTTTGTATTTTTGCGATGATGATTTATACATTATTTGATAAAGAAAAAACATGAACATGATAACTTACGAATTTGTATTAAGACTATTCGTTGCAGCTATGTTAGGTGGTGCGATTGGTTTAGAACGTGAATATCGTGCAAAGGAAGCTGGCTTCCGAACACACTTCCTTGTGGCATTAGGAAGCGGTTTGTTTATGATACTATCCCAGTTCGGTTTTGATGATGTACTCACTCATTACAAGCATGTGTCACTTGACCCCAGTCGTATTGCCTCGCAGGTGGTGACAGGTATCGGTTTTATTGGTGCAGGAACTATTATCTTCCAAAAGCATGTAGTACGCGGACTTACAACAGCTGCTGGTCTATGGGTCACATCAGCTATAGGCATGACTGCTGGTTCTGGTTTATATATACTATCAATTGCGACAACTATCCTTGTGCTACTTTGTTTGGAAGCACTTTATTTTATATTCCAACATTTCGGCACTCGCAACATAACTGTTACTTTCAGTACGCCGAAAGAAGAGAATATTAAACCAGTTCTGCAACGATTACGTGATAAAGAAATTATTATTGATTCCTATGAGATGAGACGCAAAGACACATCGTCAGGCTATTATTTCGTTGTAAGCATGGACATGAAATTTAAGAGGAAGCACTACAAAAACCAGCTCCTCAACTTTATGGCTGAATTTGAAAATGTAACGGTCGAATCAATGGAGTAAAAATACAAGCATCATAATAAGGGGCACATCTTTCACACATCTGTAAACAAACTCTTAACACAGAAGTATGAAACGTGTGCCCTTATTGCTTCCTTACATTTTGATAAAAGCAAAGGATAAATTTAGTGTTTTATCAAGCATAACGTATTATACTCCTAAAGCATGCTTTTAAGCTATAGGAGAATAGTTATATAAGACTCGTATAACCAATTATATATGACCATTCCGACTACTAACTACAAATTATTTTCATGAAAAAAAATATTTTTTTTCATGAAGAAAAATATTTTTTTTCACGTAAATAAATTCTTCTTTTCACGAAAATAATTCGGACATAGAACTTAGGACCATATAAAAGAGCCCACAATGAAGGATAAAAAGTTATACGATCAAAGACAAAATAAGCACTTTATTATAAAATAAAAACAAAGTTATACGATGAAAAACAACTAAAAGACACGTTGATAAGCCTGTCGACTATCTCCATTCTCAATATAAATAATACCGCAATAAGTAAAACCTAAACGAGCCAAAGAAGCTTGCATTGGACGATTATCTGCATGAGTATCTATACGAATAGATGAGGTTAGTGTCGAACAATACTTGATAATATCTGCCATCACACCATGTACACCTTCCACAGAAGCTACACGATGAATGACATAATAAGGTTGATCATCAAGCCAACTACCATTATCAATACGGTGGTAATTAGGCTCTGGACCCTCCTTAGCTACAAATGTTGCTATAGGTTTTCCACATACATAAAGTAGATAACAATCACCTTGTACGATGTCACGCCTTATAGTACTCTCAGCAGGATAACTTGCTGACCATTGATTAGGATTACCAGCCTTAATCATCTTTGCTTTCCCCTGCTCAATAAGTTCCATCACAACAGAAAAATCATCTATTGATGCTTTGTAGATAGTACGACCAGATGGTAGATTTATTGTTTTACCCTTTGTCATAAGAATGCTGCTTTTGTTTTTCCCACGATGCAAAAATACAAAGAAAACCTAACATCAAGTTCTTGATATAAAAGAAAGTTGTGCAAAAAGAAAAACAATAGGTATCTCATTGATAACGAGGTGGAGAAAAAAAGTACAAAAAATAATTGCGAATAAAGAAATTAATATGTATTTTTGTCATCATCAAATACTAATCTTAAAACAATAACAATGAGAGATAACTTTTTTCAGCATTCAGCCAATAGACTGGAAGCACACTTGGGCAAAGACTCGCATGAATTTACAAAAGATGATATCAAGCAAGTTGTTAGTGACTTGAACATCAGAATGATCAACTTCATGTATCCTGCTGGTGACGGACGATTGAAAACACTCAACTTCATGCTTCACACACCAGACTATTTGGAAACAATACTTACAAGTGGTGAACGCGTTGATGGTTCTTCACTCTTCAGCTTTATCGCTGCATCAAGCAGTGATCTTTACGTCATGCCACGCTTCTCTACGGCCTTTATCGACCCTTTCTCAGAGATTCCAACACTTTGTATGCTCTGCTCGTTCTTCGATCGAGATGGTAATCCGTTAGCTTCATCTCCTGAATACACTCTCCACAAGGCTATGGATGCCTTTAAGAAGATGACTGGCATGGAATTTCATGCTATGGGTGAGTTAGAATACTACGTTATCAGAGAGGACGAAGGAGTCTTCCCTGCTGATGACCAGCATGGTTATCACGAGAGTTCTCCTTTCTCTAAAGGCAATGACTTCCGTATGCGCTCTATGCAGTTGATTGCTGAATGTGGCGGTAAGATTAAGTATGGACATTCTGAGGTAGGTAATTTCATTGAGAATGGACGTTGCTACGAACAGAATGAAATAGAGTTCTTGCCTGTTCCAGCAAATGAATGTGCAGAACAATTACTCATTGCTAAATGGGTTATCCGTAGCTTAGGTTACGAAGAAGGACTTGATGTTACTTTCGCCCCAAAGATTACTGTGGGTAAAGCTGGTTCTGGTATGCATATCCACATGCGTATAATGAAGGATGGAAAGAATATGATGCTCGATGGCGGAAAGCTCTCTAAGGATGCCCGCCGTGCCATTGCTGGTATGATGGACTTAGCTGAGAGTATCACTGCCTTTGGCAATAAGAACCCAACTTCTTATTTCCGTCTCGTCCCACATCAGGAAGCACCAACAAATGTATGCTGGGGTATGAGCAACCGTTCTGTACTTGTTCGCGTACCATTAGGTTGGACCTCTGGCGAGGATATGTGCCACAAAGCTAATAATATAGAACCACTCACAGCACGTGACTATTCTATCAAGCAGACTGTTGAGATGCGTTCGCCAGATGCTTCGGCTGATATCTATCAGCTTTTGGCAGGCCTTTGTGTGGCTTGTCGACATGGTTTCGAGATGGCAAATGCAGAAGAAGAAGCCGAAAGAACCTTTGCTGATGGTGATATACATGATCCAAAGAATGCCGAGCGTTATGCCACCTTAGCGCAATTACCTGATAGTTGTGCGGCATCAGCTGATTGCTTGGAGCGTCAACGTAAGATTTATGAAGAGTATGATGTATTCTCTCCTGCTATGGTTGATGGTATTATCAAACAGCTTCGCTCATACAATGACCGTACACTACGTCAAGAAATAGAAGGCAAGGAGATGATGATGGAGAAGCTTGTTCGTCAATACTTCCACTGCGGATAAAGCAAAACATCATTCTAAAACGTGACAAATATTAGTCCAAATATAAAATCCCAGGCAACGGAAAGGTTGTCTGGGATTTTTCAAACAGAGATGTTTTACTTAGTACCATCTTTCTATCCCCCCTGTTTAACATATTGTTACAAGAGAATAAGGTTTGCCCAATTAGGGTAGAAATAATGGCATACACTTTGCTCCTTTTAGAACTATTAAAGATTAGAAAATTATGAGTTTACAAGAAATATTAGACCATAGAAGGGCTGTTAGGCATTTCGATTCTAAGAAGCCACTTGATAGCACTGTGGTAAAAAAATGTATTGAACAAGCGACTTTGGCTCCAACAAGCTCAAACTTGCAACTTTGGGAAGCGTATCATGTAACAGACAAGAAGGTCTTAGAGAAGTTGGCACCAGCATGCTTAAACCAGTTGTCAGCACGTTCTGCACAACAGATTATTGTGTTTGTGACTCGACAGGACCTTTATAAGAAACATGCACAGGCGACACTTGCATTTGAAAAGGAGAATATCAACAAGTATAGTCCAACAGAGAAGAAGGAAAAGCGCATAAAAAAGTTAGAACTATATTATGCGAAAGTAATGCCGTTTCTCTATTCACGTTGCTTTGGTTTATGGGGACTTGTTCGTAAAGCCTTAGCACAAACAATTGGTCTTTTCCGTCCAATCATGCGCCAAGTGAGTGAGGGGGATATGCGAGTTAGTGTACACAAGAGTTGTGCTTTGGCTGTTCAGACATTTATGTTGGCAATGAGTGAGGCTGGCTATGATACTTGTCCACTTGAAGGTTTCGACAGTCTACTGGTAAAGAAGGCTCTAAATCTACCTCAAAATACAGAAATAAACATGGTTATAACCTGTGGCGTTCGTATGCCAGATGGCGTTTGGGGAGATCGTTATCGCCGTCCATTTGAGGAAACCTATCATTTGGTTTAGTCCTCATCTGCGAATTTTCATTGTTATATCATACTCTTTTATTGCTATAAGAAAACATACAGAAAAGTAGACCGATAGACAAAAAGCAATAAGAAAGGCTTTAGTAAGGATTTTGTCCTTATCCATTGTCATATTCAAATAGAAATACGTATCTTTGCAAAGAATCTGAACAAGACAATGAATAAGGATATTAAAGACTTAAAAATAGCAGTAGCCGGCACAGGCTATGTAGGACTCAGCATTGCAACACTACTGAGTCAGCACCATCATGTAACGGCTGTTGACGTAGTAAAAGAAAAGGTTGACCTGATAAATAACAGACGTTCGCCTATTCAAGATGATTATATTGAACAGTATTTAGCAGAGAAGGAACTAAATCTTACTGCAACAATGGATGCAGAGGCGGCTTATAGAGATGCTGACTTTGTAGTCATCGCTACGCCAACAAATTACGATCCAGTGAAGAACTACTTTGACACACGGCATGTTGAGGAAGTTATCAAAATCGTAATGAAAGTGAATCCGGATGCTATCATGGTCATTAAGTCTACGATTCCGGTTGGTTACACCGAGAATATTAGAACAAAGTACAAGTGTAATAATATTCTCTTTGCTCCGGAATTCCTACGCGAAAGTAAGGCGCTTTACGACAATCTGTATCCAAGTCGAATTATCATTGGTCGTCCCGAAGGTGACGAACGCTTGGAACAAGCAGCCCAGTTATTTGCTCAGTTATTACAAGAAGGAGCTATTGAAGAGAATATCCCTACTCTACTTATGGGATTAACAGAAGCAGAAGCGGTGAAACTCTTTGCTAACACTTACCTTGCACTACGTGTAAGCTACTTCAACGAGTTAGACACTTATGCAGAGGTAAAAGGTCTTGATACATCTAACATCATTCAAGGTGTATGTCTTGACCCTCGTATCGGCTCTTTCTACAACAATCCTTCATTCGGTTATGGCGGCTATTGTTTGCCTAAGGACACGAAGCAGTTACTGGCTAACTATGCCGATGTACCCGAGAATCTTATCCAAGCTATCGTTGAGAGTAACCGTACACGCAAGGACTTCATAGCTGACCAAGTATTGCATAAAGCTGGATATTACGACTATTACGACCGTGGCGACTATAGCCCTGAAGACGAAAAAGAATGCGTCATTGGTGTCTATCGCCTTACTATGAAATCTAATAGTGACAACTTCCGCCAAAGTTCAATTCAAGGAGTAATGAAGCGTATTAAAGCAAAGGGTGCGCAAGTCATCATCTATGAGCCTACGCTTGAAGATGGCGCAACCTTCTTCGGCAGTCTTGTTGTCAATAATCTTAAAGACTTCAAACAGCGTTGTCATGCCATTATTGCCAACCGATACGATAAATGCCTTGACGATGTAAAGGAAAAAGTGTACACAAGAGATATATTCAGAAGGGATTAGACCATTTGTATTTCTTTTCAAAGGAAAAAAGAAGAACCATCTCTCTATTTTCAAGAACATAAGAAGACATTACCAAGTTTATAGATATTAAAGCATGTAATAGTGAAAACATCTGTATATCAAGCACCATTTGAGCAATCATTTGGTGCTTTTTATTTTATGTTTCAATGAGAAGCAGGAACATAAAAGATAAAAAGGCTTGTCTCCCGACAAGCCTATTTATAATACAAAAACATTATGAAATAATTTATTTCGCGAACAAGATTATCATTTAATAATTCTGGCTTATGTCGCACATTTACAAGTGCGGCACTTGCGTTCACAGTACCGCTCGCACTGTACGCGAATGTCATATCCCAACATTGCACCGAGAATAAAATCCTCTTCTGGCGTTAGTTGGTTAAGAGGTTTGGTTATCATCAGCCGGATGGCATCAAGACACTCCTGACGACCAAAGAACAGGTTCATACGGTCACGACCCACTGGCTGAATGATATATGGGATATTCTGATGCTCGAGACGAAGCGTAGCGAACGACTCATACTTCTTATTACAAGTATACAAGACCATCTGTCGAACACCCTTCTTGTACTCATAGATGTGATTCATCAACACCTTCATATCGGCGGTCATCATATCTGTCATCATAGTTATCCCTTCGTGTGAATAGTTATAATGTAAGTACTAAGTTTCAGTTTATCTTACAATGATGGCTTGATAGCCTCCAACCATGCATCAATACGACCTTCTGTCTGATCGTCTTCGTTTACATCGTCCAAAGCAAGACCAACAAACTTACCATCAACAACAGCCTCGCTGTCATCAAAAGTATAGCCATCAGTTGATACACCTGGGAGGATATTTGCACCCTCTGCTGCATCATAAATCTCTTTCATTGCACTACAGAAAGTATCTGAATAGCTCTCGCTATCACCGCAACCGAAGATAGCAACAGTCTTACCAGAGAGATCTGCGCCTTTCAGTACATTAATACCATCATACCAATCATCCTGCAACTCACCTGCTCCCCATGTTGAAGAACCAAGGATAAGGTTATCATTTTCTGCTACAACATCTGCAGAGAAATCTGATACGTTAATAGCTTCAACGCCGAGCTTCTCAGCGATGGTATTTGCAATGCTTTCGCATGTACCGGTTGATGAACCGTAAACAACAATAGTCTTCTTCATATTTTGTTACTGATTTAATTTCTGATTTTATTAATCTTTACGGTTGCAAAGATACGATGAAAAAATATTACCTGCAATACCTAAAAATGATGGTTT
>CAUVDL010000040.1:0-20820 GCA_963550695.1 uncultured Prevotella sp.
TTTCTTTTTCTTTCTCTTTCTTCTTACTTCACATCCCCCACCTTAATCAAATACTCCGCAATCTGTACCGCATTCAGTGCAGCACCCTTACGAATCTGGTCGCCTGTGAGCCAGAGTGTATTGCCATTGTCATCGGCAAGGTCTTTACGGATACGTCCCACATAGACGTCATCGTGACCAGCACTCTCGAGTGGCATTGGGTAGACATAGTTCTGCGGATCATCAACAACCGTAACACCGGGAGCCGTCTTCAATGCCTCACGAATCTCCTCAACAGAGAGTGGACGCTCGGTCTCAAACCATACAGCCTCTGAATGGCTACGGAGAGAAGACACACGAACGCAGGTGGCTGAGGTGCGAACATCAGAGTGCATAATCTTACGCGTCTCGTTAAACATCTTCACTTCTTCCTTCGTATAGTCGTTCTCCGTCATCTTGTCGATCTGTGGAATAACATTGTAAGCCAACTGATGTGGGAACTTCTCAATGGTCTTCACCTCGCCCGTCTCAACAAGTTCCTTATACTGCTGCTGCAACTCTGCCATGGCGGCAGCACCTGCACCAGAAGCACTCTGGTAGCTGCTGACATGTATCTTCTTGATATGGCTGAGCTTGTCGATAGGATTCAATACGACAACCATCATAATGGTAGTACAGTTAGGGTTGGCAATGATGCCACGTGGACGGTTCAAAGCATCCTCAGCATTGATTTCAGGAACAACCAAGGGCACGTCATCTTCTTGACGGAACTGGCTTGAGTTGTCAATCATCACAGCACCATACTTGGTGATGGTTTCTGCAAACTCAGCTGATGTACCACCGCCAGCACTTGTGAAGGCGATGTCTACATCCTTGAAATCATCGTTGTGCTGAAGCAGTTTCACCTCATATTCCTTACCTTTGAATGTGTATTTCTTACCTGCTGAACGCTTTGAACCAAAGAGAACGAGGTCGTCCATTGGGAAGTTTCTCTCAGCTAAGATGCGCAGGAACTCTTGACCTACGGCACCACTGGCACCAACAATTGCTACTTTCATATCTTTTATCTTTATTTAGTTTACTTACCTATGTTTATAGTAGTTGCAAATTTACAGTTTTCCCTGCAATTTTAGCTATTAATCGATCTTTTCTTTTTAATTTTTTTATCTATTTTCTTCTTTTGTTTAATTTTTATTATTAATTTTGCTCCTTCTATTAAGCATATAAGTAAGGAATTCTCCCGCAATCTACAACTATTTTATATACGGCTATTTAGAATGTCATATTCTGTGGTTGTTTGACGTAAAGAAGCTCTTTATAGTGTTAAATCATAAGTGAGATGAAGTATACACCGTTTTTGGAACAATTTTCGGTAACCAGATTTAATCTCTCTTGGCCTGGCCAGGACGGGTGTAACTGTCGGATTAAGCTTGTTGCTTCTTTCCAGTGCCTTGAGCTTGATAAGGCTAGCTGTTTCTGGCTTGAGCAAGGAGTAAAGGATGGTGGAAGAGAATGTTCAGGCTGGACATATGGTATATGTTTAATCGTTATGGTCTTGAAAGTTTTCCTGACAGCTAAGTTTTTACTCCCTGTAGATTTCTGAGATATGGTTCACATTATCCTATAACTACGATTATTTATAGTCTCTGCTTGTTTCAGTATTTACTTATCTTTGATTAATTACATCGAAAATCAAAAAACATACTAATATATTTATAAAACCTAATTATTTATGAGAAAAACCAGAATGGGTGTAAGAGAACTTTATGTGCATCCTACTGTTGAAGTGATCGAAGTGAAACCAGAGAGTGAACTCTTTGCAGGAAGTCCTGATGTCCGTCCAGGTGGTGGCGGTACTCCTGCTCAGCAAGGTACGGTTCAAGTTATTGAAGCCAAAGAAGAAGCTGGAGGCGATGATGATAACTTGGAAGGATGAGAGTTGATTTTTATATGAGTTAAAGTAAAGCACTTTTCTACTGTATTAGAAGTGGTAGGGAGAATAGCTTTTATGCAGTTGTCTTTCACCTCTTATACTTCCTTTACGTATTAAAGGGAATAAGTGTAAAAAATAATTAACGGACCCCGTACTCTCTATAGTAAGAGTGACGTCCATCAAAGCTTTAGGGTTATCTGACAGTTCACTCTCCTCTCTGAAGGTGGGAGAAGCTCGGGGTGAAGTTTTCTTTTAGAATTTATGAACAAACTTTTTTATTATGCGTTCACAGCATTTTTAGCTGTTGGATCAGCAATGACAGCAGTGTCGTGTGCCGACGGAGATTTAGAGAACAATGACAGAGTGCACGGCAATGGTGAGCTTGTCCGTTTCAGAGTTAATGATGTACAGGAAGAGGCTTTGAGCCGTGGTGTGATGAGCCGTGGTGTGATGAGCCGTGGTGCCATTACACATGGTTTGCGTGACAGTGACCTGGCAGGGCAGAAGCTTGAGGCATATAGCAATGCCAATATAGATGTGTGCCTGATAGAGACTACCGTTGAGGGTATCAATCCAGTAAAGTCAGATGTTTCTACACGTGCTAGGATAGTTACGACTTCCACTCTTGGCGATTTCTCTTCCTCTGGTATTCGCGGAACTGTAGCCTCTGGCATTATTACCAGTCCTGAGTGGTTCCATGCTAAGAGAACTAAGAGTAACGGTGAGCTTTATACGCCTATTTACTGGTCATTCTCACAGCCTAAGGCTCGTTTCTTTGCGGTTCATCCTAACATTGAGAGTTACTCAAAGATGGTCATCAACGAAACAGATGCCAGTGGTAGCCCAAGTGTTGACTTTACTGTAGAAGCTGATGTAACGAAGCAGGTCGATCTGATGACTGCCTGTTCTGGCGATATAGAGTATGCTGAGCAGGGTGTTCAGCCTACAACAAGTCTCGACTTTCGTCATGCTCTTACAGCTATTCGCTTTGCTGTGGGGCAGAATCTTTCCTGGAACAAAACCATCGACAGGGTGGAGTTGCGTAATGCTGTGATGAAGAGCAGGTATGTTCTTTCGAAACAATTTGATGGTACTGGTGCAGACTGGGATCATTCAAAAGACAGTCGTGGTACTGCATTCCTCTCAGGTGTCAGTGTCAGCACTAATCGTAACCCTAACGTCACCATTATGGGTGATGCTGGTGATAACTACACCTTCTATATGATTCCGCAGAAGCTTACAGGAAGTAACGTTGAAGTCTATGTTCATTGCACCGATGGCACAACCATTAACGTACCTTTGAAGGGAGAGTGGAAGGCTGGTACAACACGCACATACAAGTTAAGTCAGATAAAGTCTACCTGGACCTACGTGCTTACTCCAACCGACCCGGAGCGTGCTGCTAACTATGACGAGAATGAGTCACAGCTTTTTGGTATTACAAGTTACCGCTATTCTCCTGGTTCTCCTTCTCAGATGCAGGCTGTACCTTGGAAGGTTGTTGGTTATGATGCCAATGACGATGGTAAATTCTCAATGGAAGAAAAACCAGACTGGCTAACTACGCTCAGCCTGACAGAAGGGGAGGGTGGTACTGCTGCAGATCAGGGTACTGCTTCTTTTGAGCCAGCTGTTACTAACTTTTTTGACAATCGTAATAAGGAACTCAAGGAGGCACAGGCCTTAGGCACTGTTACTCCTTATGACCTTTCAACCAAGGGTGGAAGCGTAGCCCGTAATACCGCCAACGCTTATCTTATTTCTGCTCCCGGTCATTATCGTATTCCTCTGGTCTATGGAAATGCCATTAAGAACGGCGAGAATAATCCTGGGTCTTACAAGACTAATAATAGAGGGACTTATATCCTACGGAACTTTCAGGATCATGCAGGTCAGGACATTACCGACCCGTGGATAGAAAAGACCAACGGTGGGTCAAACAGAGGTGTTGATGGTGCTGAGGTTGTCTGGGCTGATGCTGCTGGGCTTGTTCATCTTTCTTCTACTCCTATTGTTCGTGATGCTGCGGGTAATGCCTATCTTGACTTCACTGTTCCAGCAGACAATATTCAGAGTGGTAATGCTGTCGTTGCTGTTAAGAAAGGTGACACCGTTGTTTGGTCTTGGCATCTCTGGTTCGCACCTGAGGATGTACTCAGTACGATACCTGTTACCAACAAGCAAGGTAAGGTTTACAACTTCACCAAGGAGACCTTGGGTTGGACCCCAACAGTTTGGGAAGGTTCTTCCTATGATAAGGACCGTATGGTGAAGGTGGGAATAGAGCAGACTGTTGCTAACAATGGAATAAAGCAATTTGCTGTCATTAACCTCACCCAGAAGGCTGGTTGTGCAAGGCTGGGCTCTGCTACCTTTTATCAGTTCGGGCGTAAAGATGCCTTTCCTGGTGTCTCAAATGCTGGTATTAAGGAAGGTGGTATTACCGCAAGGCAGAATGATGAAATGACCATCAAAAATGGCATTCAGAATCCAGGGGTGTTCTATCCTGCTAATGATAAGCTGTCTGAAAGGCCTACAAATAATTATTCATATTATAACCTCTGGTCAATAAATAATACCGGTACTGGCTTTAATGATAATGTTGTAGTTAAGACGGTTTATGATCCGTGTCCCGCAGGCTTCAAGATGCCTGCATCAAATGCCTTTACAGGCTTTACGGGAAATGGTAAGAACGGTGGTGATATGAACGTTGACGGAACGGATGACGGGGAGACCTTCTTAAATAATTATGGTCATAATTTCTGGACAAATAGCCAAAGGAACGCTACTATCTACTTTCCTGTTACGGGATTACGCGAGAAGTTCAGCGCACTTCTGAACATATTGGATATCGGTTGCTACTGGTTAGCAATTCCTTCCGATGCGGAAAACGGTTGCTTTATGGAATTCTCTGGAAGCGAGATTAAGCCGCTGCATAAACTCGATCGCCAGTACGGACACTCAGTCCGCCCGGTCTTAGAATGATTTGACTTGTTGGAGGTAGTCCTTTTTGAGTGTTGCCGCAAATGGGTTATCTGAAATCTTAGACATCTTGCCTTCCTGTGTGTGGAAGGCAAGATGTAAGTAAGGTAAACAGTATGTGTTTTGTAGAAAAAGCAGAGAGTGGGTAAGCGGGCTTGAATATTGGGCTTCTCTCTTTTTGCTCTCTGTAGGAGTGGAGTAGGTCGTTTCTTGTATGTAACTTGATGTTGCAAGCGTTGTTACCGATTTTATCCGTTTCTTTAATATCATTTTCCTACCTCTATACGAGAATTGATTTCTTGTTGGAGGTAGGTTTTTTATTATCGCCTTGTAGAGTATCAGGAATTATAGAGCTTAATACATAGTTAATGTTAGGTACGGCCAAAGTTTTTTTGTAACTTTGCAGACAGTAATTTTATAGACACGCATGCTGAATTTATCTCAATATTTCCCGATAACTGACCCGACATTGATTTTCTTTGTTGTTCTGTTGATGATATTGCTTTCGCCAATCATCATGGGACGACTACGTATTCCACATATCATCGGTATGGTATTGGCGGGTGTTCTTGTTGGAAAATATGGACTGAATATCCTTGGTCGTGATGCTTCGTTTGAACTTTTCGGGCGTGTCGGACTGTTTTATATCATGTTCCTTGCAGGTCTGGAAATGGATATGGAAGGACTGAAGAAAAACCGTAATAGGGTGATGGTCTTTGGTCTGTTGACCTTCCTTATCCCCTTTGCAATGACCTATTTTATGGGTGTCAGCCTCTTGGGCTATATTCCTTTGGCATCACTTCTGCTTGCAGCAATCATGGCTTCTAATACATTGATAGCCTATCCGATAGTGGGACGATACGGATTAACACGACATACGAGTTCGACGCTGAGTGTGGGTTCATCTATGATGGCTCTCTTCATGGCTTTGATAGTCATGGCTTCCATCGTCAATTCGTTTCATGGTAATGGCGGTATCGTCTTTTGGCTACTATTCATTCTGAAATTTGTAGCATATTGTGTGGGTCTAATTATGGTGATTCCACGTGTGACACGTTGGTTCCTTCGTCGATATTCAGATGCCGTGATGCAGTTTATCTTTATTCTTGCTATTGTCTTCCTTTCGGCAGCTTTGTCGGATGCTGTGGGTTTAGAAGGAATCTTTGGAGCGTTCATGTCAGGCTTGATATTGAACCGATTTGTGCCAAAGGTATCTCCATTGATGAACCGCATAGAGTTTACAGGTAATGCACTCTTTATTCCTTACTTCCTTATCGGTGTGGGTATGCTGATTAATGTACGCCTACTATTTGAAGGAAGTAAGATACTTTGGGTTGTGTTCTGTATCGTATTTTTCGGTACTTTGGGTAAGGCTGTAGCAGCTTACTTGGCAGCTCGTTTCTTCCGTATGTCATGGTTGTCAGGTCACATGATGTTTGGTTTGACCAGTGCCCATGCAGCTGGTGCCATTGCAATGGTGATGGTAGGGCGTAGATTAGAGGTGGCACCAGGTGAATATCTCTTTGGTGATGAGGTACTGAATGGAATAATAATCATGATACTCTTTACCTGTATTATCTCAACCGTCATTACAGAACGTGCTGCACAACGCCTTCGTTTGCAGGAGAAAGAAGATCAGGATATGATGAAGAACCTTGATGATGAGAAGATTCTGATTCCAGTGAAGTATCCAGAGTATTCTGATAGCCTTGTAACCATGGCAACATTAATGCGCAATCCACGGTTGAAACGAGAGTTGGTGGCATTGAATGTGGTGTACGATGACGTGAATATGCGCCATAATCAGGCGGAGGGACAGCGTTTGTTGGACCATCTCTGCCATTTGGCGAGTGCTTCTGATGTACCGATGGTGACGCAAGTACGTGTCGCTGCGAATATTGCCAATGGTATTAAACATGCTTTTAAGGAGTTTCAGGCATCAGAGATTCTGATGGGATTACACTTTCATAAGGAGATTAATCGTAGCTTTTGGGGAGAATTTACACGAAGTCTATACAATGGATTGAGCCGTCAGATTATCGTGACACGAATTTTGCAACCGCTGAATACAATTCGTAGAATACAAGTGGCAATCCCTTCTCGGGCTGAGTTTGAACCCGGCTTTTATCGTTGGTTGGAACGATTGGCACGTATGGCGGGTAACTTGGAGTGTCGTATCGCTTTTCATGGACGTAAGGAAACGCTGCAACTTGTTAATGAATTTATTCGTAATCGCTTCCCAAGTGTTAGGGCTGAATATGAGGAGATGGAGCATTGGAAGGAATTACCAACGCTTGGTTCGAAGGTTCGAGAGGACCACCTCTTTGTCATAGTGACAGCACGTAAGGGTACGATATCTTATAAGACGGCAATGGAAAGACTTCCAGAAGAACTGAATAAATTTATTAAAGGCAAGACAATCATGATTATCTTCCCAGATCAGTATGGTAGTGAGATGGATGACATGACCTTTGCTCAGCCACAGCATACGGAGGAACGCAGTGCTTATGAGGCTGTAAGAGAGTGGATTCATAATAAGGTGTAAGTGGTTATTAGGCTAATAAGGCCAATTAGGCTAATAAGCCCAATAACCTCAATAAAATAATAGAAAATGATAGATATTAAGAACATAACTAAGAGCTTTGGCTCGCTTCAAGTGTTGAAGGGGATTGATCTTCGTATTGAGAAGGGTGAGGTTGTCAGTATTGTTGGTCCATCTGGAGCTGGTAAAACAACCTTGTTACAGATACTTGGAACGCTGGATAAGCCAGATAGCGGTTCTGTTGTTGTGGATGGTATTGATGTTGGCAGCCTGTCTGCTGGTAAGTTGAGTGATTTCCGCAACCAGCACTTAGGTTTCGTGTTCCAGTTTCATCAGCTTCTTCCAGAGTTTACTGCTCTTGAGAATATTATGATTCCAGCTTATATTGCTGGCAGAAAGACTAAGGATGCACGTCAGCGTGCCGAAGAACTGTTGGAGTTTATGGGCTTGAGCGACCGTGCTAATCATAAGCCTAACGAACTTTCAGGTGGTGAGAAGCAGCGTGTGGCAGTAGCTCGTGCGTTGGTAAACAACCCTGCTGTTATCCTTGCCGATGAGCCTTCGGGTAGTTTGGATTCAAAGAACAAGCAGGAACTGCACCAACTCTTCTTCGATCTCCGTGATAAGTTCGGTCAGACCTTTGTCATCGTTACACACGATGAGGGGCTTGCAAGTATTACAGATAGAACGATACATCTTAAAGATGGCCTGATAGAAAGCCTCCCCCAGCCCCTCCGAAAGGAGGGGAGTGCTGCTGTCGAAATAGAGAATGAATAGATTCTTAGGTTGACAAGTCAGTTACTTAGAGAATGTTGTTCTTATGTTACTTTGTCTTATAAGAAATTATCTTGTCTTCAACAATAAAGGGTTATTATGTCTAAAATAAAACTTGGAGCATACAATACGCTCACAGTACAGAAGATTGCCTTACGTGAAGGCAATGGTGATCCATTCGGAATCTACCTTGATGGTGGACCAGCTGGTGAGATACTCATGCCTCAGAAATATGTGCCAGAGGGAACAGAGATTGGGGATGAACTGGAAGTATTCGTTTATCTTGATCAGGATGAACGCCCGATTGCTACTACTGAGGAACCTTTGGCGCAGGTAGGCGACTTCGCTTACTTGGAGTGTTCATGGGTGAATGAGTATGGTGCGTTCTTGTCTTGGGGTGTGATGAAAGACCTCTTTTGCCCTTTCCGTGAGCAGAAGAAGCGCATGGTCGTTGGTAATAGCTATATTGTTTATGTTCATCTTGACGAAGAGAGCTATCGTCTTGTTGCCTCTACAAAGGTTGAACACTATCTTGACGAACAGCCACGGGACTATAAGCATGGACAGGAAGTTGACTTGTTGATATGGCAGAAGACTGATCTTGGTTTCAAAGTTATTGTTGATAATCAGTATCCTGGCCTTATCTATGAGGATCAAGTGTTCCAATATGTTCATACTGGTGACCGCTTGAAGGGTTACATCTCTACGGTTCGTCGTGATGGTAAGATTGATTGTACACTTCAACCAACAGGACAGCAGCATGCGGAAGGCTTTGCAGAGGTTCTGCTCCAATATCTGAAAGATAATGGTGGAGTATGTGATCTTGGTGATAAGAGTGAAGCTGAGGATATTAAACGTCGTTTTCAGGTGTCTAAAAAGGTGTATAAACGAGCTGTTGGCGACCTCTATAAACGTCATCTGATTACGGTTGAACCACTATCAATACGTTTAGTAAAATAGAATTGCCTTTTTTCTTAATTTTTTATCGTACTTTTGTATAAGATAGGCTGCACTCAACAAAATGAGAACAAAGTCTTTTGTTCTTGATTGCACTATCTTTTCAGTCTAAATAAAGGATAATAATAAAATAATGCAGAATCAATTTTCAAGAACCCAACTTCTTCTTGGTAAGCCCGCTATCGATACGCTTAATGGTAGTCGTGTCGCTGTCTTTGGTGTTGGAGGTGTTGGCGGATATGCAGTAGAAGTTTTGGCACGCAGTGGCGTGGGAGCTATTGATGTTATTGATGACGACCGTGTTTGTCTAACAAATGTCAACCGACAACTCCTTGCTACTACTCGAACGGTGGGAAAGCACAAAGTAGATGTTGCGGAAGAGCGCATTCATTCAATCAATCCACGATGTATCGTGCGTAAATATCAGACATTCTATTTGCCTGATAATGCCGATCAGTTCGACTTCTCTCATTATGATTATGTCATTGATTGTATTGATACTGTCACAGCTAAGCTTGATCTTATCTATCGTTGTCATGAATTGAATATCCCATTGCTTTCTTGTATGGGTGCTGCTTATAAACTTGATGCCACACAGTTCCGTGTGACTGACATCTTCAAGACGATTAACGACCCATTAGCGAAGGTGATTCGTAAGAAACTCCGTAAGACAAAGATTAAGCATCTTAAGGTAGTATACAGTCCTGAAGAACCGCTTGAGAGTATAGAACAACCAGAAATATCTTGTCGTTTCCACTGCATCTGTCCTGATAAGGATATGCGTAAGTGTACTGACCGGCATACTATCCCCAGCTCTAATGCGTGGGTACCAGCTGTGGCTGGACTTATTGCAGGTGGAGAAGCTGTGAAGGATCTTGTCAATCTTGCCCACACTATGCGCATTCGTCCTGAAGATGAGGCTGCAAGTGAGCCTGCTCGTATCGCCCATGAGCGTGCTGCAAAGATGATGGAAGAACATAAACGACTCAAGGCTGAGAAGGCTGCAGCGGATAAGTAATATTTTGTAAAATTGGTATAGGACACAACTCAATTAGTAGGTTGTTTTTTTTAATTTAGTTTGCTGTCATTTTTAACACTCTTTGTACTGTGTTTATTATCAGTACTTTATGTCTAATAATAGAGTGATAGGAATGACAGCAAACTTTTTTAATATAATCTCGTTTAACCCAAGTTGGTCATTAGAGCCTAAACATATTTTTTTTTGGCAAAATAATGCAATGTTAATAAAAACGCTGTATGCCAATGAATGAGAGCTATAATACAAACTTATAAGTTATGTGTTATTGCTTAGTACTTGTGGCATTTATGCCTAACACATATTGTGCGGATGCTTAGCACCAATGGTGCGGAGGGTAAACTCCCTATGCAAATGGCTCTTTGTAGTGGGGAGTAACTTATAGAATAACCTACGTTTTCAGTGAAACTATAGGATAATTATAAGGTATGTTATTACCAATTAATTCCAAATCCGATACTTGCAAAGATGACAGTTCTGTCTTTGTAGAGATTTGTTCGTGAGTTGTAGTGTCGGACGCCCAATCCGAATCTTGGCTTAATTTTGCATGTTCCTAAGTCGGTGAACGCCATTGCCTCATAGTAGTCATATTTCCAATCGCTGTTTTTTCGTTTCATATTGCTGCCATATCCAATTTGTGCCCCAATATTACAATTCTCTGAGTGATAGACTACGTAACCAAGATTTAAGCCTACAATGTGACTATGAGTATAGTCTTTAACTCCATTTTCTTTAAAAAGAGCGATAGCATTCTCATACCTAAGGTCTGCATATAGGTTATCGGTAATATTATAACCTAAATCGCAACAAAGTTCGTAGGGCTTAAATTGTTTTGGAAGTGCTGAACCTTGAACCTGCATTAAGGTCCTAAATGTCCCTTTCTGTGAGAATGCTGCTATAGGAATTAGTAATAGGAAAAGAAGAATAAGTCTTTGTCTCGTTTTTGAAACAAGAAACTCTATGTAAGATAATTTTCTCATTGTAACAGGATTTAATTAAATAATTAACACTCATTACAAAAATAGAAAAAATAATGTTTCATGTCAAGTCTTTTTGGAGATATAGCTTGAAAGTTTTTTCTTTAATGAAGTTCGATTGTTGAGATCGGTAAGTGATACGTAGATTAGATGGGTTTGTATGTGATTTAATTTGCTGTCATTCCTGTCACTCTTTGTGAGTTCTTAAATACTTAATATATAGGAATTTAACGAGAAATGTTAAAATGACAGCAAATGAAATTATACTTATATTTGGGTTAAAGCTTAACTCTTTGATAGTATTATGGTATAACAAAGAACACTCCCAACGAATAATTTATTTTGCAGATGGAGTTTGGAATTTGTAAGTAACTTTTACGGCTTTGTCACGAGACAGTTGTCCAGGATTGGTTCTGTGTTCTCCTTCTACACTGTCAAAACCAAAGCGTACAGTTACGCCTTATATGTATATATGTCTGCCCAACCTCTGCCCATCGGGGCTTCAGGTATGGGTGTAGATGTTAGAAAAATAATACTTTTACCTCGAAAACTACTTTATCTGGCTGGCAAAGTATGACTTCAAGATCTGATTTAACATTATTAAAAGTAAGTATGTCAAAGAATTCCGCTTTGGCATAATTTTTCTTGCCAAAGAGTTTATATTATCAATGATTATTCGTATCTTTGCAATGTCAGTTCCCACCAAGCCTCTCAACGATGCTCAAATGCGTGGGGCTTTTTTGTATATATAAGTTTTACTCTCAAAATACGCTAATAGAAAGATTACCGCACTTCACGAAACACTACATGACAGAGGCAGATTTGGTGGTTCTGTTGAAAAGTCGTGGGCTTATCATTTCCGATGAAGCCAAAGCGGTACGGTATTTGGAGAGCATCGGGTACTATCGTCTTTCTGCTTATATGTACCCATTCTTGAAAGTTCCAAAGGAAACTCATCAATATAAAGATGGTACAACTTTCCAACAAGTGTTGAACCTGTATCGCTTCGACAAAAAGTTGCGTATGCTTCTTCTCAATGAGATTGAGAAGGTAGAGATAGCTATTCGTCGTGCCATTATGAATATTCCTGTGCAGATGACAGGAGACATTTATTGGCTAACCAAATCCATTCACTTTGCCAACCAACGAACTTTTCAAGAGACAAAGAACACCATTGACAGAGAATACGCTAAATCAACAGAAGAGTTCATCAAGCATTTCAAAAACAGTTATTGTGACTCATATCCTCCATCTTGGATTTTGGGCGAGTTGCTGACGATGGGCAATGTGAACATGGTTTACCGTAATCTGAAAGCTGACAAGATACGCAAGCGCATCTCTCATTATTTCGGTTTGCAACCCATTGTGTTGGAATCTTGGATAACATCTTTGACCTTGTTGAGAAATGCATGTTGCCACCATTCAAGGGTTTGGAACAAGGTAAGTTGCATCATGCCTGTTTCTCCAAGAAGGATTGCTAATCCTTGGACTATCCTGCCGACAAACCCTCAAAGAGTGTATTTCACAATCTGCATCATCAAGTATTTCCTTGACATCATATCACCCAACAACGATATGTTGGGAAAGATGCACACGCTATTTTCCAATTATCCAGAGATAAATCTGGCAGCTCTTGGATTTCCAAATGGATGGGAGAGCGAACCGTTATGGACACAACAAGTGTAAGTGCTCTTTCTCAAAGAATTCAAGAATTGGAAAAGGAAAACGCCAGACTTAAAGCAATACTTGACAAGAAAGGGATAGAATATGTAAGCTTGGGTACAAAGACTTACGAAACTAATCATAGAGAAGCCACTGCCGTTCCTACATGTCAATTCACTTTACAGGAAAAGGTTGCCTTGTTTCAAAGCCTGTTCCAAGGTCGTGATGATGTGTTTGCCAAGCGTTGGTACAGTAGTACGACTCAAAAGTCAGGCTACCAACCTGTATGCACGAGGGAATGGAATCGTGAATTTTGCGACAAGCGAAAGTACAAATGTGCGGATTGTCCCAACAGGCAATTCGCTCCTTTGGCATACAACGACTTTTTCAATCATCTTGCAGGAAAGGATGCATGGGGACGTGATGTTATAGGACTTTATCCAATACGAAAGGACAACACTTGCAGTTTCCTTTGTACAGACTTTGATGACAAGAGTTGCGAGCATGGCTACAAGAATGATGTACTTGCCTTTGTAAATGTTTGCAAAACTTGGAATATACCTTGCTATATCGAACGCTCACGTTCTGGCAATGGTGCTCACGTATGGATTTTCTTTGATACACTAGTAACTGCTTTCAAGGCACGCAAGTTGGGAAATGCCATTCTTACAGAGGCGATGAATTGTGACGCTCACCTGTCTTTCAAGTCATATGACCGTTTCTTTCCAAACCAAGACACCTTGCCAGAAGGAGGACTTGGCAATCTTGTAGCCTTGCCATTGCAGGGTATTGCTCGACGCAAAGGGAACAGTGTGTTCGTTGATGAAGACTTCAATGCGTATGCCGACCAATGGGAAATGTTGTCGCAGATCTATAAGCTATCAGAGGTAGAACTTGATTTGTTATTACAGCTGCATGCAGTGCCAACATTAGGAGAACTATCAAAGACCTGTGAGGAGAAACCTTGGGAGACTCCTCGTATGGATGCTGCGCAATCTGAAGACTATCCAAAACAGATCGTTCTGACAAGAGCGAATATGCTTTATGTTCCTTTAGCAAGTCTATCTGCCAAGTGTGTGAATGTTTTTAAACGCATAGCAGCTTTCCGTAATCCGGAGTTTTATGAAAAGCAAGGTATGCGCCTTTCTACCTATAATATCCCTCGCATCATTTCATGTTCGGAAATGACAGATGATAATC
Organism: uncultured Prevotella sp.; assembly: GCA_963550695.1. Classification (GTDB taxonomy): domain Bacteria; phylum Bacteroidota; class Bacteroidia; order Bacteroidales; family Bacteroidaceae; genus Prevotella. Next base: position 14,043 of record CAUVDL010000040.1, read on the forward strand.
TTGCCCTTCCTCGTGGGTGTGAAGATGCTGTTTGTAGTATTCTAACCCAACATGGAGTAAAGGTAGTGATCTCAGACAAAACAAATCATGGGCATAATATCAATGTTACATTCAGAGGATATCTTCGGGAAGAACAGCAAAATGCGATGGAAGCTTTTGCTGGGCATAATATAGGAACATTATCAGCAACAACAGCTTTTGGAAAGACAGTGTTTGCCATCGGAATGCTTGCAAAGAGAAAGGTGAACACCTTAATTCTTGTTCATAACAAGGCATTGCTGGAACAATGGAAAGAACGGTTGGAAATTTTCCTCAAGATAGATGAGACCATCGAAGAGCCAGCAGCCAAACGAGGAAGGAAAAAGAATTCTTCGGTCATTGGTTGTTTATATGCAGGCAAGAACACGTTGCATGGCATCATTGATATAGCTTTGATACAATCTTGTTTGAGCGATGGTGAAGCGAAGCCTTTTGTCAAGGATTACGGTATGGTGATAGTAGATGAATGTCATCATGTATCCTCTGTCAGCTTCGAACAAGTGCTTCGACAAGTAACAGCTACATACGTATATGGTTTGACAGCAACTCCTATCAGAAAGGATGGGCATCAACCTATTATTTTCATGCAATGCGGAAAGATAAGATTCACAGCTGATGCCAAGAGCCAAATGGAAAATCAAACATTTAAACGTTTGTTGATTCCAAGGTTTACATCATTCCGAAACATTTCGTCAGATAGCAAGACTTACGTTCAGGTTACACAAGACTTGTCCGAAGATAAGGTTAGGAATGAGTTCATTGTAGAAGATGTAAGAATTGCCATTCAAGAAGGTCGTACCCCATTGGTATTAACCACTCGCACTGCTCATGTCAAGGCGTTGGCACAAATGCTTATTCCATTTGCAGACCATGTCATTCAACTCATTGGAACTGATTCTGTTAAAGAAAAGCGTCTTGCATTACAAAATCTACAGTCAATGCCCACATCAGAATCACTTGTGATTGTGGCTACAGGAAAGTATGTCGGAGAAGGCTTTGATTATCCTCGCCTTGATACACTGTTCCTTACTATGCCTATAGCTTGGAAAGGAAACGTGGAGCAATATGCTGGGCGTTTGCATAGGGAATACGCAGGAAAGAACGAAGTGCGTATTTATGATTATGTGGACGTTCATGTTCCCACTTTGTGACTCTATGTATCGTAAACGGCTGAAAGGGTATTTAAGAGCAGGATACGGAAAGTATGTGACATCATCCACACTTGACAAAAATCCTCAAGAACTGATATATGAACGAAACAATTACGAAGCGACATTTCGGAATGATTTGGCAAAAGCCAAGTATTCTGTCATCATCGCTGTCCCAAAAATAAAGTTTAAATACAAGCCCGTTATAATGTCAACACTTGTAAACATTATTCATAATGGTGTTACTGTGGCTGTACATATTAAAGAGGAAGTGGCTAATGAGATAGAACTTAAAAATACAGGAATGGATGTGGTGTGCAACAAGGAACAAACTCTGCAATGCGCCATCATAGACAAATCTATTGTCTGGTATGGGAACATAAACTTCTTTGGTTACAATTCGGAGACAAACAATGTTATGCGAATCGCTGACCACAAAATAGCCAACGAAATGATAGAAATACTATACTCAGACACTGTAAATGATGTAAATGGAGATTAAATATGTTAAATCTTTACCTTTTTTGTATCTAAACAGAATCCATATTGCTACTTTTCTACCGTTTAGAGTGTATAATACTGATAATCAACTAATAATAGATACTTTTTATGTATGTGTTATGTTTAAGTTTCGTCGGGAGTGTTCTTATGGGTAAATAAAAAAGCGACTATCCGTGGGGATAGTCGCTTTTTGTTTCTTATGTTTAGAACTCTGCGTTCTTTGGAGTACGTGCGAATGGGATTACGTCACGGATGTTTTGCATACCAGTAACGAAGAGGATGAGACGCTCGAAACCAAGGCCGAAACCACCATGTGGGCAAGTTCCGTATTTACGAGTGTCAAGGTACCAATCGTAAACCTCACGCTTCATACCACGACTATCAATTTCCTGAACCAGTTTGTCATAGTTTTCCTCACGGACAGAACCACCGATAATCTCACCGATACGTGGGAAGAGTACGTCAGTACCCTGCATTGTCTTGCCGTCTTCATTCTTCTTCATGTAGAACGACTTGATTTCGCTTGGATAATCGGTCATGATTACAGGACGCTTGAAGTGTTCCTCAACGAGGTAACGCTCGTGTTCACTGCTGAGGTCCATACCCCAGTGAGTGATAGGGAACTCAAACTTCACACCGTCAGCAGCAGCTTTCTGAAGAATCTCGAAACCTTCTGTGTAAGTAAGACGAGCGAAGTCTTCCTTCAATACACCCTCCAAACGAGCGATAAGTTCCTTGTCAATCATCTTATTGAGGAACTCAAGGTCATCCTTACAGTGCTCCAATGCCCAACGAACGCAGTACTTGATGAAGTCTTCCTCAAGGTCCATCAATTCTTTCTGGTCGATGAAAGCAACCTCAGGCTCAACCATCCAGAACTCTGCCAAGTGGCGTGGAGTATTTGAATTCTCAGCACGGAAAGTAGGACCGAAGGTGTAGATTGCACCGAGTGCAGTAGCACCTAACTCGCCCTCTAACTGTCCAGATACAGTAAGGTTAGTGCGCTTTCCGAAGAAATCAACACTATAATCAACTTCGCCACCCTTTGCAACGCGGTCAAGGTCGAGTGTTGTCACCTGGAACATGTTACCAGCACCCTCAGCATCACTACCTGTAATCAGTGGAGTATGGAAATAATAAAAACCATGCTCGTGGAAATACTGATGAATAGCGATAGCCATATTGTGACGAATACGGAATACAGCACCGAAGGTGTTGGTACGAAGACGCATGTGACCATACTTGCGCATGTACTCAAAACTCTGTCCCTTTTTCTGCATAGGGTAGTCGCTTGGGCAGAGACCGTAGATTTCAATCTCCTTGCACTGAATCTCTGAGGTCTGACCAGCACCCTGACTTTCTACGAGTGTACCAATAACGCTGATACAAGCACCAGTAGTGATGCTTTTCAGTTTGTCTTCATCGATAGTCGAAGGGTCAACAACAACCTGGATGTTCTTAATAGTAGAACCATCATTCAAGGCGATGAAGTCAACAGCCTTGCTACTTCTATGAGAACGAACCCATCCCTTTACGTTGATATCTTTACCAAAATCGGTGCAAGCAAGTGCATCGACGATTTTTGTTCTTTTCATTTGCTATATTGTAATTAGGTACTCCCCAAGTCTTTCAAAAGGAGAGGAATGTTGTTTACCAATCTTTTTAATGCTTTGATAGCTGCATTGTTTGGTTGCTCATATTCTCTTCTTTTGAGAGCTTTGGGGAGGTTTCTATTTTATTCAAACGCACCCATACGTAGCATATCAACTTCCTTCTCAGTGAGGAAGCGCCAATCGCCACGACGTACATTCTTCTTAGTCAAACCAGCAAACTGTACACGGTCGAGTTTTACGACGCGATAGCCAAGACTCTCGAAGATACGACGTACAATACGGTTTTTGCCGCTATGAATCTCAATACCAACCTGAGTCTGATCCTGTGGGTCAGCATATTCGATTGCGTCAGCCTTGATTTCGCCATCTTCCAACTCAATACCGTCGGAAATCTTCTGCAAGTCATTAGCTGTAACAGCTTTATCGAGGAATACGTGATAAACCTTCTTCTTCAAGAACTTAGGATGAGTAAGCTTTGAAGCGAGGTCACCATCGTTAGTAAGGAGCAATACACCTGTTGTGTTACGGTCGAGACGACCAACTGGATAGATACGCTCTGGACAAGCACCCTTCACGAGGTCCATAACAGTCTTACGCTGCTGTGGGTCGTCGCTTGTGGTAACATAATCCTTTGGTTTGTTCAGAAGGACATAAACCTTCTTCTCTAATGATACTGGCTTCTCCTGGAAGAGCACCTCATCAGTGCGCAGAACCTTGCTACCGAGTTCCTTTACAACCTCGCCATTTACGGTTACTGCACCAGAAAGGATGAACTCATCAGCCTCACGACGTGAGCAAACTCCTGCGTTAGCAAGGTACTTATTCAAGCGGATTGGCTCATTAGGATCGAAGTTCTCCTCCTTATATTCGATGCGCTTTTTAAGTGAATACTTTGCATTTGGATCGTAATCAGCGCTGTGCTGACGATAACCACCTTGGTTGTATCCGCCACGGCTGTTATAACCACCGCGATTATTGTTGTATCCACCACGGCTCTGGTATCCACCGCGATTGTTATTATAACCGCCACGGTTATTGTTGTATCCGCCACGGCTCTGATAACCACCCTGCTGACGAGGCTGGTAACCGCCCTGACGTGACTGATACCCGCTCTGATTTGCTTGATAGCTTGTCTTCTCCTCGCCCTCAGCACCATTGTTGGCGTTGTAACGTGGACGATAAGTCTGTGGCTGATAGCCATTCTCATCATTATTGTAACGTGGACGATAGCCACCCTGCTGTGGACGACTTTGGTATCCACCACGGTTGTATCCACCCTGCTGGCGTGGCTGGTAACCGCCTTCCTCACCGTTATTGTTGTAACGTGGACGATAACCACCCTGCTGTGGACGGCTCTGATAACCACCACGGCTGTTGTTGTAGCCACCACCATAGCTGTTCTGGCGTGGACGATAGCCACCCTGCTGTGGACGACCTGCACTCTGTAAGCCAGATCCGAAACCCTCAGGACGGAATCCGCCTTCGTCGTTGCTACTATTAGCCCTGTCGCTGCTGTAAGCGCGTTGGCTGTGAATACGTGGACGTTGTGTGCGTCCTGTGCCACGGTACTCTCTTTGATAGCCGCCTTGTTCGGCTGCTGAATAGCCGTCGCGGCTGTTCTCATTCTGCTCAGACTGAACTTCTTTGTTCTCGAATTCTTCTGCCATAATTATTTAACTTAAAATTTGATACTACTGGCCTCACGGCCAATCCAATTATTTATTACTTATTAAAAATCAAACTCCGGTAGACGGAGAGACTCAGTTTAATATTTTCTTTATTCTTTCTTGTACTCTATAAGACGAATTAAATGCCCGTATAGTTGTGTGGGTTGATAGCCATCAGTTCGGCTTTCACGCTGTCACTGACATTGAGTGTCTGAATGAAAGCGTGTATTGTTTCCTCTGTCATCTTCTTATTTGTACGTGTGAGAGCCTTTAATGCCTCGTATGGATGTGGGTAAGCTTCACGACGCAAAATAGTCTGAATCGCTTCTGCTACAACTGCCCATGTGTTTTCAAGGTCCTCTTTCAACTTCTCTTCGTTGAGAATGAGTTTGCGAAGACCCTTCAATGTGCTTTGTATAGCGATGATGCTGTGTCCAACAGGGACGCCAACATTACGTAAAACTGTTGAGTCTGTAAGGTCACGTTGTAGACGACTTACGGGCAACTTCTGTGCCAAGAACTGTAAGATTGCGTTTGCTATACCGAGGTTACCTTCACTATTCTCGAAGTCAATTGGGTTTACCTTGTGTGGCATTGCACTTGAACCAACCTCTCCTGCCTTAATCTTCTGCTTGAAATATTCCATTGAGATATACATCCAGAAGTCACGGTCGAGATCGATGATGATGGTATTGATTCGGCGAATCGCATCAAACACGCTGCCTAAGTGGTCATAGTTGCTAATTTGTGTTGTCCACTGTTCACGCTCTAATCCTAATTTCTCACTGACAAAGCGATTGCCAAAGGCACGCCAATCATGCTGTGGATAAGCTACGTGATGCGCATTAAAGTTTCCAGTTGCACCACCGAACTTAGCTGTCATCTTGCAGTTACGTAAAGTCGCGAGTTGCTCGCTGAGTCGATAAACATAAACCTCAATCTCCTTGCCCAATCGGGTAGGAGAGGCTGGCTGACCGTGTGTCTTTGCCAACATTGGTACGTCCTTCCATTCTTCAGCGTATTCCTTCAATTGAGCAATCAGTTCCTCAATCTGTGGATAGAATACTTCTTCGAGAGCTTCCTTAACTGACAAAGGTACACTTGTGTTGTTGATGTCTTGTGATGTCAGTCCAAAGTGGATGAACTCCTTGTAGTCATCGAGTCCGCCAATTTTATCAAACTCCTCTTTGATGAAGTATTCAACCGCCTTTACGTCGTGATTGGTAATGCTCTCGATCTCCTTTACACGTGCTGCTGAAGCCTCATCGAAGTTGCGATAGATGTCACGTAACTGTTCAAAGAGATCGCTGTTAAAGCTTTCTAATTGTGGTAAAGGTAACTCACAAAGTGTGATAAAATACTCAATCTCTACACGAACACGATAACGGATAAGTGCATACTCTGAAAAATAGTCAGCAAGACATTCCGTTTTGCCTCTATATCGTCCGTCAATAGGTGATACGGCTGTTAATGCGTCAAGGGTCATAATGTTATTTATTAATATGATGCAAATTTAATAAAAAAATCAGTAATAGCGCAAATAATAATAATAATAATATCAAAAAGGTTGCAGATTAAAGCTGAATAAAACAAAAAAGACTTCACAACAATGTTGCAAAGTCATCATCTTAGTGTCTTAAAGGTGGGCGTTGACGGATTCGAACCGCCGACCCTCTGCTTGTAAGGCAGATGCTCTAAACCAGCTGAGCTAAACGCCCTCTAAAATTCCCTGCAAACCCAAGAGATTACAGGGAAACACCCCTTGGTGGGCGTTGACGGATTCGAACCGCCGACCCTCTGCTTGTAAGGC
>CAUVDL010000041.1:0-20764 GCA_963550695.1 uncultured Prevotella sp.
CTAAGGCAGGTAACTATGTTTACATCATGGAGAAGGCAGCTGGTCAGCCATTGTACATCAACGAGGCACTCAGTAAGGATATTACTGCCGAGGTAAAGGCTCAGTTGGCTAAGATGAAGTAAAACATTGCGGGTGCCTTTGCCCCGTAGTTGATTCTCCTTAAGTTAGCGTGGAGTCAAGCTTTTCTTGCGTAATTAGCTTTACTGGTTATCATAGTATTCCTAATCATCCTATCTGTTGATTGAGTAGGAAAGGAGCTTTTCCAATCAACGACTAACACCATTTAAGAGGAGATAAAAGGGTGAGGTCACCGCACGGATATATGTTCTTGCGATGATCTCATTTTTGTTTATATATTGTAGAGATAATAAAAGACATAATGAAAAAACTATTCTTTTCCCTCGTTTTTATGCTTTTGCCACTCTTAGCAACGGCACAGCAGAGCGTTCCTGCATTTAAGTTTGCATACTTTAGCTATGATAAGGTGTTGCATGCTATGGCTGACTATGCCACTGCCACACGCAGTTTTAACGAGTTGAAGGCAAAGTATGATGCTGAGACAAAGCGTTCGGTAGAGGATTTTAATAACCGTTATGAGGACTTCCTTGACGTACAGCGTAAGTTGGAACCATCTATTCTCCGTAAGCGTCAGGCAGAGTTGGAGGAGTTGATGGACCGCAACATTGCCTTTCGTAAGGAGTCTGAGCGTCTGTTGAAGAAGGCTGAAGGAGATATCTACGCACCTGTTCATGCAAAGTTGAACAACGCTGTACGTCAGATGGGTAAGGAAAGCGGTTACGCTTTCATTCTGAATACAGATAATAATAGTGTCCCATTCGTTAATACAGCGATGGGAGAAGATGTTACAGAGGCTTTGATAGCTGCCTTGAAATAAAAGAATTTACTCGCAGAAAAGGCTTTGCTTGGGTGGTGCGGATGCTCAGCACAAAGCGTGCTGGGCATCCGCACAGGATGTGCGGGGCGTCTGCACCACTTTGATTGTGGTGATATCGGATAACGATTAATTGTATTTAAAAGACTAATGACAAAGTATTCTAAACAGCCGGGACCTATCGGTATTTTTGATTCTGGGTATGGTGGACTAACTATTCTGCATGGTATTCGTCAGCTACTCCCAGAGTATGACTATCTTTACTTGGGTGATAATGCGCGTGCTCCATACGGTTCACGCTCCTTTGACGTTGTCTACCAGTTCACACGTCAGGCTGTTATGAAACTCTTCGAGCTCGGTTGCCAGTTGGTTATCTTAGGTTGTAACACAGCTTCTGCCAAAGCACTCCGTACGATTCAGCAGAACGATCTACCAAGTCTCGACCCTAATAGAAGAGTGTTGGGCGTAATTCGCCCTACGGCAGAGGTCATCGGCAAGCTTACCCGTTCACGTCATGTGGGGATATTGGCAACTGAAGGAACCATCAGGAGTAACAGTTATAACCTTGAGATACAAAAGCTGTGGGATGATGTAAAGGTTACGGGGGTTCCTTGTCCACTCTGGGTGCCAATCATTGAGAACAATGAGGCAGACAGTCCCGGTGCTGATTACTTCGTAAAGAAGCGTATCGATCATATCATGCGACTTGATCCTGAGATTGATACGCTCATTCTTGGTTGTACGCATTATCCTATTCTCATGCCGAAGATATTGAAGCATGTGCCACGCGGAGTGCGTATCGTACCACAAGGAGAGTACGTGGCGGAGAGTCTGCAAGACTATTTCCGTCGCCATCCAGATATGGATGCACGTTGTACGAAGAATGCCACAGTGAAGTATTACACCACAGAAAACCCCGAAAAGTTCAAAGAAACGGCACGCATCTTCCTGCATGAGCAGGTTAATGTGGAGCATGTAGACTTGGAATAAGCTCGAAACGGACAATAAAACAGCCTGTTGAGTCGTTAGATAAGAACTAAAGAGTAAAAGATGAAAAAGTTATCTATATTGTTTTTTCTGTCAGTTGTCATGATTATGGCAGCCTGCTCTGATGATGATACTATCACAACATCACGGAACAATCTGCTTTCTTTCTCGACTGACACACTACGACTTGACACCACATTCTCAAATGTTCCGACATCTACTAAGATTTTCTGGGTGTATAACAAGTCGGGCGATGGGTTGCGACTGACCAATGTCCGTCTGGCACAAGGTAATCAGACTGGTTTCCGTGTGAATGTAGACGGGGTTGAACTCTCGGCTGCCAATGGCTATCAAGTTGGTGACTTGGAAGTACGCAACAAGGATAGTATTCAGGTATTTGTCGAAATGACGTCGCCTTTTAATAACGCAACGACACCGCAAGAGGTGGTAGATAATCTTTTGTTTACGCTCGAAAGTGGTGTTCAACAGAAGGTAAACCTACGTGTTTATAGCTGGGATGCTGAATTGATAAAGGGACGTAAGATTACAACGAATACTACTTTGAGCAGTACGAAACCGATAGTTTTCCAAGATACATTGAAGGTGGAAGCTGGTGCTACACTGACAATTCCAGCCGGAACGACCGTTTACTTCTCTCAGAAGGCAGCCCTTGATGTATATGGAACACTGCGTTGTGAGGGTACAGCCGATAATCCAGTGGTGCTTCGTGGCGACCGCTTGGATAAGATGTTTAAGTATCTTCCTTACGACCGTGTTAGTGGTCAGTGGCAGGGAGTACGCTTTCATAAGGATAGTTACGATAATGTTCTTACGCATACGGATATTCATTCTACCTATAATGGTATTCTCTGTGATACTGCGACGGCATCACGTACGAAGTTGACGATTGCTAATTCTACTGTTCATAACTGTCAGGGCTATGGTTTACAAGCGATAAATAGTAAGGTTGTTGCTTATAACTCACAGTTCTCTAACACGCTGATGGACTGTGCAGCCTTTGTGGGTGGTGAGGTGAGTTTGACGCATTGTACCTTCGCACAGTTCTATCCTTTCGATAGTAATCGTGGTGCGGCGTTGAGTTTTGGTAATCATATTGATAACAAGGATTATCCTCTTCAAACCTTCCATGTAGTCAACTCGCTTGTTACGGGATATGCTGATGATTTGCTCATGGGTGGAAACAAGGATGGTGTGACAGCCAACTATCACTTCTATAATTGTATTCTTCGTACGCCAAAGCCTAAGGATTCGGCTTTATTAGCAAGTTTCACAGATGTCATTTGGGAGAATAGTAAGGATTATCCTGATGGTGGTTCAAAGCAGTTTATACTCGTAGATGGTGACAAACAGAAGTATGATTTCCATCTGAAAAAGGCTGAAAAAGGTGAGAAATATCCTGCTATTGATGCGGGACTCGCCCTCGGCGATACTCGTTTTGCAACTGATCATGATGGTAAGCAGCGTGATAGTAAGCCAGATATCGGCTGTTATGAACTGATTACTAATTAAGGCTATTAGGCTAATAGGGCGTATTAGGCCAATAAGGCTAATAGGGCTAATAAGCCTAATAACCCCCACCACCAATAATAAATATCAATAATGAAAACAATAGACATAAGCATCAAGATTGGTTTTTGCCAACAAGAGGAACTCTCAGAGGCTGATCAGCACCTCATTCAAAGGGCTGTGGAGGCAACAGGTAATAGTTATTCTCCTTATAGCCGCTTCCGTGTTGGCGCAGCGTTGTTGCTTGCTGATGGTACAGAAGTTATCGGAGCCAATCAGGAGAATGCTGCTTTCCCATCAGGCTTATGTGCAGAACGCTCAGCTATCTTTGCTGCTCAGTCTGTCTATCCAGACCAAGCAGTGACCACACTTGCCATTGCCGCAGCTAATGAGTATGGTTTGATGCGTGACCCGATAGTGCCTTGTGGAGCCTGTCGACAAGTTATTTTAGAAATAGAAGATCGTTATAAACAGCCTATTCGTATCCTTCTTTATGGTACGGCAGGCATATATGTTATCAATAGTGTAAAGGACCTCTTGCCTCTCCAGTTCTTAGGAGAGTCCATGAAGTAGCCCTTGAGTTTTCAATAAATAGTAATTATGGAGTATTTACCAAAAGACCCAGCAATATTAGTAAGCAGCGTGAATATGCTACTACGTGATGAAGAGTTTGATTCTTTGGAGTCACTTTGTTACAATTTTAATGAAGATATAGATAAGCTCAAAGCCAATTTGCGTGAAGCAGGCTATGTATATAGCGAAGAACAGCATCAGTTTCGTCCAATAGGCTTTGATGAATAAATAGATAATAGTAGATAAATAAAGCACGCCATACAATCCTGCATGGCGTGCTTTATTTATATGTTCAATACGATTCCCCACTATTATTCATCGAAGGGGAAGTACTCTATTCTGTATTTCAAAGCCTTTTAAGACTTGCGACAACCGTCTTTTATATAACCACGGCAGTACCAGAACAGGTGACCATGAGCATAGAACCACCCTGTCCGACAGTCTCATAATCGAGGTCTATACCAACGATAGCGTTAGCACCAAGTGCTTCTGCATGTTGCTTCATTTCTTGAATAGAGGTTTCTTTGCCTTCACGCAGCACCTTTTCATAGGCTTCGCTGCGTCCTCCGATGAAGTCCCTGATACTGGCAAGGAAGTCTTTTAGGAAGTTAGCACCGATAATTGTTTCTCCAGTGACAATTCCTTTATACTCTTTGATAGGACGACCTTCAATGGTTGGGGTTGTTGTGATAATCATAATCTTTTGTCAGTTATTGATAGTATAATTGATATGTAAACTTATTACTTGATGTCTTACAAATACATGACAAAGATAATAAAAAATCTATGTAGACGCATCATGGCTGACAATAATTTTGTAATTTTGCATCATTAAGATATAAACAACGGCATTATGCAAGACTTAGTTATTTACAATACACTGCATCGTAAGAAGGAACTCTTCCAACCGATTGCAGCTCCTAACGTAGGAATGTATGTCTGTGGACCAACTGTTTATGGCGATCCACACCTCGGACACGCACGTCCTGCTATCACCTTTGATATTCTTTTCCGCTATCTGAAACACATAGGGTACAAGGTTCGTTATGTTCGTAACATCACGGATGTGGGCCACTTGGAGCATGATGCTGATGAAGGTGATGACAAGATTGAGAAGAAAGCACGTCTTGAGCAGTTGGAGCCAATGGAGATTGCACAGCACTATACCAACCGCTATCATGATGCTATGCGTGCGCTCAATGTTCTTCCACCAAGCATTGAACCACATGCAACAGGTCATATCATTGAGCAGGAAGAGTTAGTAAAGCAGATTCTTGCCAATGGCTATGCTTATGAAAGCAATGGAAGTATCTACTTTGATGTAGAGAAATATGATAAAGATCACCGCTATGGCGTTCTCTCGGGGCGTAACATCACCGACATGATTAATAACTCTCGTGAGTTGGCAGGCGTTGGTGAGAAGCGTAATCAGGTAGACTTTGCCCTTTGGAAGCGTGCTATGCCAGAACATATCATGCGTTGGCCATCCCCTTGGAGTGATGGATTCCCAGGCTGGCATTGTGAGTGTACAGCGATGGGGCGCAAGTATTTGGGTGATCACTTTGATATTCACGGTGGCGGTATGGACCTTATTTTCCCTCACCATGAGTGCGAGATTGCGCAAGCTGTGGCTTCACAGGGTGACGAAATGGTGAAGTATTGGATGCACAACAATATGATTACCATCAATGGACAGAAGATGGGCAAGTCGCTTGGCAACTTCATTACGCTTGAACAGTTCTTTACTGGCGAGCATGACACGCTCACACAGGCTTACTCTCCAATGACGATTCGCTTCTTCATCCTCTCTGCTCACTATCGTGGAACAGTCGACTTCTCTAACGAGGCACTACAAGCTGCTGAGAAGGGATATGAGCGTTTGATGAATGGTGTTGAAGACTTGGCACGCATTCAGCCTGCTGCTGCGTCAGATGAGAATACAAAGAAGTTTGTTGCTGGCTTCCGTCAGAAGTGCTATGATGCAATGAACGACGACTTGATGACCCCTGCCGTCATTTCAACTCTCTTTGAGGCTTGCCACTTGGTGAATATCCTCATCGACCATAAGGCACAGATTTCAGCTGACGATCTGAAAGAACTTACTGAGGCAATGCAGCTCTTTGCCTTCGATATCCTCGGTCTTCAGAATGAGCGTGGAGCCAATAACGATGCTCGTGAGGAGGCTTACGGAAAGGTTGTTGATATGGTTCTCGACCTCCGTGCAAAGGCGAAAGCAGAGAAGAACTGGGCTGTTAGCGACCAGATTCGTGATGCCCTCGCTGAGGCTGGTTTCCAAGTTAAGGACACCAAGGACGGTGTTACGTGGAAACTTGACCGATAAGGTGCAGGCTCTTTCAATCCCAACTCTGTTACAGGCAACCCGCTGAAATTAGCATGGTGTGAGTGGTGGATACTTCTATCTGCCTGTAAATATCAACAAAACAAAGGACAGTTATTCCAGTGTTGTACCAGTGATGCGATTCACGATACACGGAATAGCTGTCCTTTTGTTATTTCTTTCTTGTCAAGTTGATATGCCCTTGCCAAAGAACTCCACTCTTTCTCGAAAATTAAAAGCCTGATTTGCCCTTTGTTTTGACACACTTTAAAGCATTATACGAAGTTTGTTTACAGAAGTTCTGGTAGTCTTTTAGTCTATGATAAGCCCTCTCTTGCGAATTATTTTCATGAAAAAAATATTTCTTTTCATGAAGAAAAATATTTCTTTTCATGAAAATAAATTCTTCTTCTCGTGAAAATAATTCGGAAAAGGGTATTTGTTAAGGTTCAGAACCTTGTTTTTACCTTTTTATTCTTTTACTTTTTCACCCTTCAAGATTGGCTTTTAAGCAGGAATTTTTACTTTATTATAAAGAGCTTATATGCTGTTTTCGTTGTTATTCCTTGAAGTACTCGGTGTCAATTTCCTTGTCAATCCAGCCTTCTTTACCGTCCTTTCTGAAGTAATTGCAGTTCGTTGCCAGTATTGTGGATGATTATTCTCTCACTGATTTCCTGCCCCTTGTCGTGTACAGTCAGTGTGATATTGCCTTTCTTGTTGTTTCCTTCTAGCGTAATGACAAGTTTACCATGGAAGAGTTTCATCTGTGGTTCGGTGAATGACTCCAATGAGGTAGGGTCGCCATTGCAGACCGCTTTGAACCGTCCGGCACCTGATACGGTGAAGAAGAGTTCGTTATCAGCATCCGGAACGGGATTGCCCTGCTCGTCAAGCATCGTCACTGTGATGTAGACAAGGTTGGCACCGGGGATACCGCAGGTGGACTTATCGGGCTCAAGTAGTAGCTTATGAGGTTTTCCGGCAGTGTAGACTGAAACGGAATCAGCTGCCTTTCCCTGCTCATCGTATGCCACAACCTTCAGTTCTCCGGGCTCATAGACGACGTTGTCCCATATCATCCGATAGCGTTCGGCACGCTGTCGGGCTTCTTCGGGAGTAGCTGCTTTTCCTGTAGCAGCTTCACCCTGCACTTCTTTTCCAGCCTTCCTGCGTCGTCCCTGCGACTTCCCATTGACGAAGAGTTCCGTCTCTGGGTAGCTTGAATAGCAGAAGACGGGCGTCACCTGTCCCTCACGTCCGTTCCATGTCCAATGGGGGAGGAGGTGAAGTGTTGGCTTGTTCCTGTTCCATACCGCCCGATAGAGATAGTAACGGTCCTTAGGCAGCCCTGCAAGGTCGCACGCTCCGAAGTAACTGCTACGACTGGGCCAGTATTCATCGTAAGGAGTTGGTTCGCCAAGGTAGTCCGTTCCTGTCCAAATAAACTGTCCGATGGTATAGGGAAGGTCCTCCATAGCGATAAAGTCCTCCTCTGGCAGATTGCTCCACGAGCACCATTGCGTGTCGTAGCTTGACACCTGTCCGTCCTTTTCAGCCTCTGCCACGCCCCAGCGGACAGGAAACTTGTAGACCCCACGGCTTGATACTGTCGAGGCTGTCTCTGACCCTAAGAGAAAACCCTTGGGCAGTTGTGTTATGTTCCGGTTGTATTTATAGACACGGTAGTTGAATCCCGGCACGTCCATTACCTGTGCAAAGCCTGCTTTCAAGGCTTCTTCAGCCCGGTCCATACCCTGTGTTACGGGGCGTGAGGGGTCGAGCCGATGGCAGATTTCTTGTAGCCTTCTGGCAATCTGCCGACCTTCTTCGCTCCACTGTTCGGGAATTTCGTTGCCGATGCTCCACATCACGATGCTGGGATGGTTGCGGTGATGTCTTACGAGATTCTCTATATCCTTGTCAGCCCAGTCGTTGAAGAACCGTGCATAGCCGTTCTTGCACTTGGGGTAGACCCACATATCGAAACTTTCAGCCATTACCATCATTCCCAGGGAGTCACAAAGCTGTGCGAAGAGTTCTGAGGGCATATTGTGGGCAGTGCGTATGGCGTCTGCTCCCATGTCCTTCATCTGTTTTATCTGACGTATCAGTGCCGCCTTGTTTTCCGCTGCTCCGAGTGGTCCGAGGTCGTGATGTAGGCATACACCTTGTATCTTCCTGCTGACACCATTCAGCTGAAAGCCCTTCTCCTTAGAGACGGAAATGGTGCGGACAGCCGTCTTCGTGGTGTAAAGAAGTTGCAGCATGCCTTTGTTTCGGGTGTAGATGCAAAGGGGAATGAGGACGGGCTGTTCTGGGGTCCATACGCTATATTTACCTTTCTTCCATTTCAATTCGGCGTGTGCAATGCCTGTGAGCGGGTCAAGGGTCAGTTCTGTCTGTTCTGGCTGCCCGTCTGCACTACCGTAGGCAATTGCTATCAACTTCTTTTTACTGTCCCATCCGTCAACCTTTGCGTCAATGGAAAGTGTAGCACCATCGTCATCGAGGCGGGTTGTACGTATATAGACATTCCACGGGTCAATACGCATTTCGGGCGTAAGGACCAGTCTTACAGGGCGATAAAGTCCTGCTCCGGGATACCAGCGTGAGCTCTCCTCACGGTTATTGAGATGTACGATAATCGTATTTTCGCCTTTTCTCAGGTATTTTGTAGCATCAATTCGGAAGGCATTGTAGCCGTATGCCCATCGTCCAGCTTCCTTTCCGTTGATGTAGACAATGGGTTCTGACATCGCACCATCAAAGCAAAGATAAGCGTGGGAAAAGTCTTTACGGTTCTTGATGGTCAGCTGATGACTGTACCATCCTTCTCCTATCCACGGCAACGCCCCGCTACGTCCGCTCTTTTCAGTAGCCTGTTTCTCGCCGTTCTGTTCTATTGCCACGCATTGTAAGTCCCATTTCTTGTCGAAGGGACCGCTGATAGCCCAGTCATGGGGAATGTTCACGGTTTGCCAGTGTAGGCTGTCGTGTGAAAACTTCCATGTCCGAAGCTCTGTCACTCGGTTCTGTGCCCAGTTGAGTGTGGTATAACAAATTAACAGCAGGGTGATGAATATTCTTGTTTTCATTGTCAAAAGTGTGTTTGTTTAGCATAATCCAATCAAGTTCCGTACTCTCTTGGAATGTTGTCGGTTGTGTCTTTGATGATTACCCAGTACAGGTAATGACATGGGAAAGGCTGAAACGTGCGAATGTATGCCATTGGGGGATATACAGCCTGTGGTACAAATGGCAGCAGGAGTGCCTTTTAATACTTGAACGAACTGCCTCCGAGGAACTCTCGCAGCAGGGATGTCGGGGGAAGATTGCGGAAAGGTAGCGGTGCAAAATACTTCAAGAACTTTCGCAGGCGATAGGCTTCTGCATATTCCTCGCAATTCTCAGGCACTTGTTCCAATACTTCTTCCGCTTGTGGTTTGATGACGGCAAGCTCAAAGAGGAGGGCAGTGTTGAACATTACATCCGCCTGCTCTTGATAAGGGAAAATCCACTTATTCTCACCAGCACGTACACTTGGCCAGCGGTGAATGGTGTCTTGTGCCGAACAACCACGATACTTGTAATCGCGTACAATACGACGAAGCAGGCGATTGTCGGTTGTCGGGATATAGTTATGGTCATCCAACAGAATCGTTGTGAGTGCAGAGGCATAGATCTTAAACTTCTTGTCGTCTGCAATCTGCTCTGTTAGGATAGGGTTGAGAGCATGAATACCTTCTACAAGGAGTATGTTGTTCTCTCCAAGATGCAGTTTTTCACCACTCTTTTCACTCTTTCCTGTTTGGAAATTATACTTAGGTAATTCCACTTCTTCACCACGAAACAAGGCGTTGAATTGCTCATTGATGAGTGGAATGTTTAGTGCATAGATGCTCTCGTAATCGTATTCTCCGTTCTCATCCTTTGGTGTTGTCTCTCTGTTTACGAAGTAGTCATCTAACGAAATCTGCACTGGTTTTACACCACTTGCGAGTAGTTGGACAGAAAGGCGTTTGCAGAATGTTGTCTTACCGCTTGATGAAGGACCAGCAATGAGTACTACTTTAATCTCTTTTCGTCCAGCAATTGTGTCAGCAATCTGCGATATCTTCTTCTCTTGTAGCGCCTCGCTAACATTGATAAGGTCGGTAGCTTGTCCGTTCTTCACCGCTTCATTAAAGTCACCTACCGTCTTAATGCCTAAGATACTCTGCCATTTATGATGCTCCTTGAATACCTCAAACATCTTGTCTTGGCGTATTAATTCACCTAATTTAGAAGGATCTTGTACGGAAGGGATGCGCAAGAGGACTCCATCAAAGTAAGGCTCCAAACCGAAAAGATGGAGTTGTGCAGTGTTGGTAAGCATCGAACCATAGTAATAATCCTTGTAATCGTCAAGCACATAATAGACACAATAAAGACTACCGCTGCTTCGGAGAAGCTTAGCCTTTTGTATATCGCCTAATTCAGTGAACATCTTTACCGCCTCTTCGGTTGTAGCCTCGTAACGTTGAATAGGCATTTTAGCATCGATAATCTCCTGCATTCGTGTACGGATGCGGTCAACATCCTCTGTTGTAATCTCATGACCGAGCTGCAAGTTACAGTAGTAACCATTTGATACAGGGATGTCTATGACCACAGAACTGGTTGGATAGAGGTCGTGAACAGCCTTACAGAGAACGAGGAAAAGCGAACGGGTGTAGGTGCGAATACCTGATGGTGTAAGCAAATCGAGGAACTCTACGTCCTTGTTATGATAGACACGATAATGGAGTCCTTCCACCTTATTATTTACTTTTGCACTCACTGGTCCATAAGGCATTTGAAGATTAATTTCTTTATAAATGTCAGAAAGTGTACTTCCAATTGGGACTTCTTGAGTTTTTTTATTATTTTTGCAACGGATATGCAGTACTTGTCTCATAATCATTGATGGTTAAAAATATGTCAAGAAACAATATTGTTCCTTTGTAAATAGGATTGTAAAGTTAGGGAAAGTTTTGCAGATATCCAAGAAACAGACATCACAAATTAAGTTATTATATGTCGATTTGGATTTTCTTTAAGCTCGTTGGTGCATTAGCTTTGCTGATGTTCGGTATGAAAATAATGAGCGAGGCTCTGCAGAAAATGGCAGGTCCACAGTTGCGTCACGTCCTTGGCGCAATGACAACTAATCGTTTTACAGGTATTCTTACGGGTACGTTCATCACAGCTGCCGTACAGTCGTCAACAGCAACTACTATTATGACGGTCAGCTTTGTGAATGCCGGACTGCTGACGTTGGTTCAAGCCATCTCTGTTATCATGGGAGCGAATATTGGAACGACGCTGACGGCATGGATTATGTCGGCTGGTTTTTCGTTTAATATTACCGACTTCGTATGGCCAGCATTCTTTGTTGGTATTGCATTGATTTACTCTAAGAAACGAAAACTCATTGGTGACTTCCTTTTCGGTATCTCGTTTATGTTCCTTGGTTTGGGAACTTTGCGTCAGACAGGTATCGATATGGACCTTGCACACAATCAGGCTGTAATTGATTTTTTCAGTCATTTCGATCCAGAAAGCTTCCTAACAACTATCGTTTTCCTACTCATTGGTAGCGTGTTGACTATGTGTGTGCAGAGTTCTGCTGCTATCATGGCTATCACTATGATACTCTGTTCAACGGGCGTACTGCCTATTTATCAGGGTATTGCACTCGTTATGGGTGAGAATATCGGCACAACGGTTACTTCAAACCTTGCTGCCTTGAATGCAAACACGCAGGCTCGTCGTGCAGCTATGGCTCACATGGTTTTCAATGTCTTTGGTGTTCTCTGGATATTGTGCGTCTTCCACCCTTTTATCAATATGATTTGCGACTGGGTGGGCTATGATGTTACGATGCCAAAGGGTGCTCCTGGCTTCGCTGCCAATGCTGCTAAATTAAGCTTTGTGCTTGCAGCTTTCCATACAACCTTCAACGTTGCCAACACACTTATCCTCGTTGGACCTATTAAGTACTTGGAGAAACTGGTCTGCAAGATTATCAAACCAAAGGCAAACAAAGATGAAGATGAGTTCCGTCTGCACTTTATTCAGGTTGGTATCATGAAGACTCCAGAGCTTTCAGTGCTTGAGGCTTCAAAAGAGATAAAGTCGTTTGCTGAGCGTATTCAGCGTATGTTTGGTATGGTTCGTGAGCTATTGGGTGAGCAAGATATGGATAAATTTACCAAACTCTATAGCCGTATTGAGAAGTATGAAGGTATTTCTGATAACATGGAGATAGAGATTGCGAAGTATCTTGACCAAGTTTCTAATGCCCATTTGAGTGATGAAACCAAGGAGAAGGTACGCTCTATGCTTCGTGAAATCTCTGAGTTGGAGAGTATCGGAGATGCTTGTTATAACATTGCTCGCACCTCTAACCGTCTTATCAATAGTAAAGAAGACTTCACACAGGAGCAGTATGATCACATCCATCAGATGTTTGAGTTGACAGATGACGCTCTGACACAGATGAATCGCATCCTTGTTGGTCATCGACAGGACAATGATGTGAATCGTTCCTTCAATATCGAGAACGAAATCAATAACTATCGCAACCAGTTACGCTCACAGAATATCAATGATGTGAACGACCATAAGTACACTTATGCAGTAGGAACAATGTATATGGACATCATTCAGGAGTGCGAGAAATTAGGCGACTATGTTGTCAATGTTGTTGAGGCTCGTATGGGTGTTCGCCAGCAAGACGCATAAAGAAGTCGTTAGTTATTTTAGTTAAAAAACGCATATAGCAAAATAAAAGACCTCTCTTTCCATTAGGATAGGGAGGTCTTTTCGTATATTTGCAGGCGAAATGGATAATGTACTGATGTGTCATACCTATTCTGGAAACCGCCTGACATTCCAGTCCGAAACTCCCGGACACATTGTTCGGAGTTCCCGGACAAGCTGTCCGAAGTGTCCGTGCAGAGCCTGAGGAGTATAGATACATTTCTTGAAGTTGTTTTTTATTATTCAGATAATTCATATTTTATAATTCAATTATTCCCCGTTTCATACGAAAAAATATCTAATTTGTTTATATGAGTACAAGCGACTATGTAATTATCTTTATGAAGATTATGGGCTCTCTGGCCCTGTTAATCTATGGAATGAAGGTTATGAGTGAGGCTTTGCAGAAGATGGCAGGTTCTCAACTTCGTCACATTTTAGGTGCAATGACCACTAATCGTTTCACCGGAATGCTTACGGGTACCTTTATTACTTGTGCGGTACAGTCGTCATCAGCAACAACAGTGATGACGGTGAGCTTTGTTAATGCGGGACTGCTTACCCTTGCGCAAGCTATCTCGGTCATTATGGGTGCTAATATTGGTACGACGCTCACCGCATGGATTATGTCTTTGGGTTTTAATGTCGATTTAACCTTAGTTGTCTTCCCAGCTTTCTTTATTGGAATTATCCTCATTTACAACAAGAAACGGCGTTATATCGGTGATTTCCTCTTTGGTATCGCTTTCTTGTTCTTCGCCCTTGTGTTGTTGAGTAGTGGTGGAAAAGACCTTGACTTAGAGCATAATCCAGAAGCAATCAAGTTCTTCTCATCCTTTGATACGAGCAGTCACTTGACGATACTTGTTTTCCTGCTGATAGGAACAGTTATTACTTGTATTGTACAAAGTTCTGCTGCGGTAATGGCTATCACCATTCTGCTCTGTTCAACAGGTGTATTGCCAATCTATCTTGGTATTGCCTTGGTGATGGGTGAGAACATCGGAACAACAGCAACAGCCAATCTTGCAGCCCTCGGAGCCAATACACAGGCACGACGTGCAGCCTTTGCTCACTTGCTTTTCAATATTTTTGGCGTCTTTTGGGTAATGTGTTTATTCTATCCTTTCGTCAATATTGTTTGCGGACTCGTAGGTTATGACCCAGTAAACGATAAGTCTACGGCCGCAGAAAGAGCCGCTACTCTACCAATTGTATTAGCAATGTTCCACACTTGTTTCAATGTTTGTAACACTGCCTTGCTTATTTGGTTCATTCCACAGATGGAACGTGTCGTATGCTGGATTATTAAATCGAAGGCTAATAAGGATGAAGATGACTTCCGTTTGCGTTTTATTCATTCAGGTATTATGAAGACTCCTGAGCTTTCTGTATTTGAGGCATCAAAGGAGATACACTCCTATGCTGAGCGTACACATCGTATGTTTGGTATGGTACGTGAGCTTCTGACGACAAAAGATGATGATGCTTTCGAGAAACTCTATGAACGTATAGAGAAATACGAGGGTATATCTGATAATATGGAGGTAGAGATTGCGAAGTATCTTGACCAGGTGAGTGATGCACACCTGAGTGATGATACGAAGGAGAAGGTGCGTGATATGCTTCGTGAGATTACTGAAATTGAGAGTATCGGAGACTCTTGCTTTAACATTGCACGAACGATTAGCCGTCTACGTACCAGCAAGGAGGAGTTTACAGAGGCTCAATATGATAACATTAAGCAGATGTTCGAACTCACCGATGATGCTTTGTCACAGATGAGTGTTGTTCTGATAAAGCATAAGCGTGAGGTTGACGTGAATCGTACTTTTGCTATTGAAAGTGACATCAACAACTACCGTGCTCAGTTGCGCACACAGAATATCAATGATATCAACGAGCATAAGTACACTTACGCAGCTGGTACTTTGTATATGGATATCATACAGGAATGTGAAAAACTGGGTGACTACATCGTTAATGTCGTTGAGGCACGTATGTGTATTAGAAAGTAATTGATTGCGTATTGGTGCTTTATGTTCGGCAGTTGAGTGTCAACAACTGAACAGAAAGAAGCAAACAAGATAAAAGCAGGGACATACTAAATGTGTGTTCCTGCTTTTTTAGTGTTCTTCCGTTCAATCTTAAATTGGTCATTAGAGCCTAAGCATCCCATGCTTACTCATTATCATGTCTTCTCATCTCCTGCAAATGATTTCATACCGACAGTGTCTTTGTAAACTATTTTCATGTAGTTTAAAACCAATAGATGCTCTTTTGGCTTCTAAAAGACGCTTAATAGGCTTTCAATAGATGCTCTTTTGAGGTCTAACTAACGCCCTTTTGAAGTCCAATTAAGCACCTTTTCTTTCGGTACTTTCTAACTGTTTGATTCCCTGTTGGTTATAATCCTGCTTTTTACGCGTGTTTTTGTCTTTATTTTTAGATATTTTACACGAAATTTTGTCATGTTTTTTCAGAGCATAGAGATGGGTACAGCGTGTGTATTCTTTGTTTCGTCAATAACGAAGATACTATGTAAACTTCCTATACAGTCAATTGTACCAAGCGTGTTGAGCATGAATTGTTGATAGCTTTTCATGTCACGTGCATAGACTTTAATAAGGAAATCGTAG
Organism: uncultured Prevotella sp.; assembly: GCA_963550695.1. Classification (GTDB taxonomy): domain Bacteria; phylum Bacteroidota; class Bacteroidia; order Bacteroidales; family Bacteroidaceae; genus Prevotella. Next base: position 15,743 of record CAUVDL010000041.1, read on the forward strand.
TCACCACTGGTGTTATAACACTCTGTGATTTCTTCAAGATTCTGCACAACGTCCATAAACTCTTGTATGAGTTCTTGAGAATGTTGTTTAAGTCTGATATTACATAATACCATTATACCATTGCCAACCTTATGTGGATTTACAACCGCCATATATCTTTCTATATAGCCATCACGTTCTAATCGCTTCTGTCGCTCAAACGTTGGTGAGGTTGACAGATGGAGTTTTGCGGCCAATTCTTTTACCGTAAGATCAGAGTTACGTTGTAGAATACGTAGGATTTTACGGTCGGTATCATCTAAGTTCTCGTTGTTATTCATTTTGATATGTTTTGTTTTTGCAGAATATTATTCTGCTGTTTGTTGAAAATATTGGGCAAAGATAGTATATTTTTCTTATTTTTGAAGTATATTTTGATAGTAAATTGTTTTGTTGTAACTTTGCAATCATATTCAAAGATAAAAATAATAAAGCAAATAAAGATATGAAAAGAAATCTTGAAACTATATGTATTCATGGTGGGTGGCAACCTAAAAAAGGCGAACCTCAGCAGCTACCCATTTATCAGAGTACAACTTTTAGATATGAGACCAGCGAGCAAATGGCACGTTTGTTTGACTTAGAGGATAGCGGTTATTTCTATACTCGTTTGGCAAACCCTACTAATGATGCTGTAGCTAAGAAGATTGCAGCCCTTGAAGGTGGTGTTGGTGCTGTATTGACCTCTTCTGGTCAGGCTGCTAATTTCTATGCTATTATTAATATTTGTGGAGCAGGCGACCATTTTGTGACTTCCAACACTATCTATGGTGGAACATATAATCTCTTTGGTGTAACACTGAAAAAGTTGGGTATTGAATGTACCTTTATTGATCCAGAGTGGGACGATGAAAGGATTGAGGCAGCTTTTCAGCCAAATACAAAATGTTTCTTTGGTGAGACAATCTCAAATCCCGGAGGTAAGGTGTTTGACATCGAACGCTTTGCAGGAATTGCTCATAAGCATGGTGTGCCACTGATTGTCGATAATACGTTTGCTACACCAATCAACTGTCGCCCTTTTGAGTGGGGTTGTGATATCGTTACTCATTCTACGACAAAATATATGGATGGTCATGCTTCACAAGTAGGTGGTGTTGTTGTCGATTCTGGTAACTTTAATTGGGAAGCTTATAGTGAGAAATTCCAGGGATTGACTACTCCTGATGAGAGTTATCATGGACTTGTTTATACGAAGTCATTTGGTAAACTTGCATATATTACCAAGCTTATTACTCAGTTGATGAGAGACCTTGGAAGTATTCCTGCACCGCAAAACTCATATCTGCTTAATATAGGTCTTGAAACCTTGCATCTTCGTATGAAGCAGCACTGTGATAATGCACAGAAGGTGGCTGAGTGGTTAGAGAAGAATGAGAAGGTTGCGTGGGTGAACTATTGTGGCCTTCCTTCAAATAAATATTATGCTTTGGGGCAGAAGTATCTTCCAAATGGCTCATGTGGTGTCATAGCCTTTGGCTTGAAGGGTTCAAGAGAGGATGCAATCAACTTCATAGACCGCTTAGACTTCGTTTCCATCGTAACTCATGTGGCTGATGCACGTACTTGTGTTTTGCATCCAGCAAGTCATACTCACCGTCAGTTGACAGACGAACAACTCCGTGAGGCTGGTGTAGCACCTGATTTAATCCGTCTTTCTGTTGGTATTGAGAATGTTGATGACATCATCGCAGACATTGAACAAGCTTTGAAGTAATTCAAAAAAGGATATAACAAAGGACACCCAATAACTGAGTGTCCTTTGTTATTTTATAATTTTATAAAATATCCTCTCGTAAAATAGTTTACGATATCCCTCTTCGGTAATTACTCCCCTCTCCTTTCGGAGAGGGGTTGGGGGTGAGGCTTTTCGGAGAGGGGGCGGGGGTGAGGCTCCTTTCTTTTTCCTTACCTCATCACCCTTACTACTTCCACTGACCTTTCAAGCCATGCTTCCATTTGCTTGTAATCCTTCTTCTCCCATACATGCTTGAAGTCCATAAACTCATGAGCAAGACGACTTTCATAGGCATTACGTCGATAACTGGTCAGTTTTCCTTGTTTCATGATTTCCACGCTACCAAACTCATTTGCAGTTGTTGGGATGTGTATCCATCCCTTTTCTCCTTGTATGAGAATGAATGATGGACTACTTGAATCCTTCGCTGCAGTACAGGTTGCCGTCATTGTGGGGTAGGAGAGTACCATTACGCCAGAGGTGTCAATACCGTTATGCCCTCGGTTGGCAAAATACTGTGTAGCAGTAGGGTGCCCGAAAAGCCCTATAACAATATTGATATTGTAGACATTGAGGTCGTTCAGCGCACCACCCCCTAAATCAGGATTGAATGCAGGGGCAATATCTCCTTGTAAATAGCGTTCGTACTTACTTGAATATTGTGAGAAATTACACTGTACAAAGTGAATGGGACCAATCTTCTTTAGGCTATCTTTGACCATGCGGAAGTTAGGTGTATGAATAGGAGAGATAGCTTCAAAGAGGTATAGCTTTCGCTCTCGTGCCATTGCTGCTAATTCTTCTGCTTCAGCAACAGTGAGGGTGAAAGGCTTTTCTACAATTACATTTCTACCTGCCTCTAATGCCTTGCGGGTGAATTCGTAATGGGCACTGTTGACTAAGGCGATATAAACGAAGTCGGCTTTGTCTTCTTTCAACAATTGAGCATAGTCTGTATAAATATGCTCAATATGATTCATCTTCGCAAGATATTCTGCCTTTTCTGTATTGCTATGTGAAAATATACTGGTGATTTCTATCCCTTTTACTTCTGTCTTGAGCAGTGTGATAACCTCTGTGGCTATCATTCCTGTTCCTACAATGCTAATCTTCATCTTTTCTATTGCTTTTTAAGAGCATGTTCTATGGGCTAATTTTCTATGGGATAAGCCTATAGAATGTGCTTTGTTACTTTCCTGATACAACAAAAGTAGGGAATGTTTTGCAAATAAAAGGGGAAATGACTATTTTTGTTGTCTCTTAACAAGCATTAGACAGTATGAATAATAAAAGTTTTTTATTCCTTTTAGCATCTCTTTTATCTATTACTGTTATAGCCGGATGCAAAGGTGAAAAGGCTTCAGCTGCGGAGAAAGTGAAGGATTCTGTGGCTTCTTCTTCTGTTGTTTCTGACTCTGTTGTAGTGGAAAAAGATGTTCCTTTGGTAGTTGATTCTATTGGTAAGTCTTATAATACAGAAAAAGGAGAAGTAACCCTTGTTTATTCCTTCCCCGTGTCTGGTCCTCAACCGCTGGTTGATTCACTCCGTGCTTACCTCTCGTCTGAATTGGTATGGATAGGGGATAGCTATAGTGATGAGGGCGTAGAGTCTAAACCTTACAGTAATTTTGCAGATGGTAAGGGCATGATAAACTACTATGCTAAGAATGCTTATAAGAGTATAAGCAAAATTTTAGATGAAATTGATGACTCAGATGTGGCTTGGAAACCTGAAATCTCCAAGTTTGTAATGAAAGAAAATGAGACGGATCATTATGTTACGTACTATTCTTCTTTTTATACATATTCGGGTGGTGCGCACGGAATGGTTTCAGCGTATGGGACTACTTTTGACAAGAAGACGGGTGTTATGCTGCGGAATGTGTTGAGTCCGAAGGATGTAAAAGCACTTCAACCTATCCTTAGAGCTGGTGTTGAAAGCTATTTCAGGGGATGGTATAAAAAAGAGAATGATGTTGAAAGCCATGTAAAGGAAGATATGGATGGGCTTTCTCTCGAGAATGGTATTATCCCATTACCAAGAAATGGTGTTTATCTTTCTCCAAAGGGTGTGGTGTTTATCTATGGATTCTATGAGATTGGTGCTTATGTTATAGGAATGCCTACCTTTACTGTTCCTTATAAGAAGATTGGAAAGTTCCTTTCGCCTGAGGCACGATGCCTTGCGGGGATTAAATAATCTTTTTTAATTCTGTAAGTTGGATTGAATTATATTTAGCTTTGTAGTTTGGGTTTAATAGCCTTTTCACTGACTATTCTCTCTTTTGAAGGGGATAGTCAGTGTTCTTATTGGTGCATCAACCAAACAAAGCCTTTGGCAATTCTGACTCCGTTGTCTTGGAAATGGTTGCCTTCATTCCATTCCATCTTACAATTTACGCCTTTGTCTTTGAAGATTTGTTTTTGGCGCAGGATATCTTTACTGATAGTTGACATCAATTTTGTTTTTGTTTTCTCTTCTTTGTCGCCAAGGCTGAGATATGCCTGTTCTACTTGTGGTTGGTGGGTGGCAGCATAGTCTAACCATCCTATATACCATGCAGAAGGGGATGCAGAGACAATTCCACGGAAAGGAACGTTCTGTTGATAGCCTGCCCAAAGGGAGAATAGTCCTGCTAATGAATATCCGCCTAAGATGATGTTGCTTTTGTGGAGTTCCATAGCATATCGTACTTTTAAGGCAGGGATAAGTTGTTCTATTATATATAATAAGGTGGAATGAGCACCATCTCCAAAGGGAATCTTTCCAAATACGGGGGGAGCAGGCCAAGGGGTAAGCTCGGTATTCCATTTGTTTATACGAATAGCAATATGAATGAAAGGTGTTTGTGAGTTTTCTTCTATATAAGTAATTTGTCGCTCTAACTCCTCTGTATCATTGCTGTCAACGGGCTGAATAATGAAAAATTTTGCGTTTTCTTCACTATGTAGGATACATGTGTGCTCGCCAATCTCAGCAACTTCTTTTTTATGTCTCATACTTTATAGTCTTGTTTTAGGCTACAAAAATAATCATTTTTAAGCAAATTAGTTGATTTGAATCAATTTTAGATAAAAAAGTTCATTTCTTGAAAAAATAATCTTCAAAACATTTGGAGGGAACGGAAATTCTCTATACCTTTGCACTCGCTTTTGAAAACAAGCCACCTGGCAAGTTACTGAAAGCAATAAAAGAAAGAGTTCTTTGAAAAGATTTACATAAACAGAGAAGTAGTACAAGAAGC
>CAUVDL010000042.1:0-20524 GCA_963550695.1 uncultured Prevotella sp.
AGGGTTACGTCGTATTCCTTATCACGTGTGATAGAAGTCACGTTGAAGCGTTTGATATAATAAGGTCCAGTCTTTCCGTCACGATAAACGACGTTATAAATCGTACGCTTATCATTCTTCTTAAACACCTGTAAGTAAATTACTCCCTTACCCACAAACACCTTGTCGGCAATTCGGATAACCTTATACTTACCATCGCGGTAGAAGATAATCACGTCATCGAGGTCAGAGCAGTTCTGAACAAACTCTGCCTTCTTCAAACCAGTACCAATGAAACCTTCCTGACTGTTGATATATAATTTCTCATTGGCATCAACCACCTTAGCAGCAACAATCGTGTCGAAACTTTTTATCTCTGTACGACGTGGATGGTCGCTTCCGTACTTCTCTTTTAGGTGTGTGAACCATTCGATTGTGACACGAACCATCTCGCTAAGATCCTTGTCAATCTCAGCAATCTCTGCCTTAATCTTCTGAATCAATTCGTCAGCCTTATCCTTATTGAATTTCAAAATACGTTGCATCTTGATTTCCAAAAGGCGGATGATGTCGTCACGTGTCACCTCACGGATAAACGTCTTCTTATATGGTTCAAGCTTTGAGTCGACGAAACTTACAACTTCATCAATATCCTTAGCTGTCTCGAACTTACGCTCCTTATAGATACGGTCCTCGATGAAGATACGTTCAAGCGAGTTGTAGAACAACTGTTCCTCTAATTCATGCTTACGAATCTCCAACTCTAACTTCAATAAAGCCTTCGTATGTTCGGCAGAATTGCGCAATACATCTGATATAGTCAAGAACTCTGGTTTGTTGTCTCGGATGACACAACAGTTTGGCGAAATGTTTATCTCGCAATCAGTGAAAGCGTAGAGGGCATCAATAGTCTTGTCGCTTGACGTACCCGGTGTAAGATGAAGCTGAATCTCAACCTCCGAAGCAGTCATGTCCTCTACTCTTCGAATCTTTAGTTTGCCTTTCTCAACAGCCTTCGTAATAGACTCTTGAAGCGTGTTAGCGGTCTTTGTAAAAGGGACCTCACGGATGACGAGGGTTTTATTATCGAGCTTCTCAACCTTTGCACGCACCTTCAGAACACCACCGCGCTGACCATCATTATACTTCGATACATCAATGCTACCACCTGTTGGGAAGTCTGGATAGAGGTTAAACTCCTCACCACGCAGGTAGCTGATAGCTGCATCGCAGATATCGTTGAGGTTATGTGGAAGAATCTTGGATGACAAGCCAACCGCAATACCCTCAGCACCCTGTGCTAAAAGTAGTGGGAATTTTACAGGAAGCGTAATTGGTTCTTTGTTTCTGCCGTCGTAAGAAAGTTGCCATTCTGTTGTCTTCGGATTGAAGACAGTCTCTAAGGCAAACTTAGACAGACGTGCCTCAATGTATCGTGGCGCAGCAGCACGGTCACCAGTGAGGATGTTTCCCCAGTTACCCTGCATGTCAATGAGTAGGTCTTTCTGTCCCAACTGCACCAAGGCATCACCGATAGAGGCATCACCATGTGGGTGAAATTGCATCGTATGACCAACGATGTTTGCTACCTTATTGTATCGTCCATCATCCATTCGTTTCATAGAATGGAGAATGCGGCGTTGTACAGGCTTCAAGCCGTCCTCGATATGAGGTACAGCACGTTCCAAGATTACGTAGCTGGCGTAATCTAAGAACCAGTTTTTGTACATGCCAGAGAGATGATGTACGGCTGAGGCATCAAACCTATCGGCTGGTTTATAATCAGAATGGGAATCCTGTTCCTGAGTCTCTTCCTCAGGAGTCTGTCCATCCAAGTCTTTTATTTCGTCATCCATATAGTTCTTGTTTTATCACGTAAAGAAACGAGCTTCATAAGACTGCAAATGTACGAAAAAAAAAGTAAATAGGCAAATTATAACTTATTCAAGTGTTGGATTTGGTTTTCTGTTTGCAGGCTACTCTTGTTTCACTCGCCTCATAGCCCTTTTTCAATCCAAATGGGTTGTTGTCATCTGAATAGATAACCCCTCTCAATGATTGAGCTAAGCCTCCGCACCAATGGTGCGGGGCGTTAGCACGCATGGTGCGGAGGCTTAACACCATTCGTTTTGAGCATTAATATGCCTGTTAAAAATGTAAGAAAAGTTCATGATTGTTAGCATAATACTATCTTGTAAGGCATTGTTTACGAGATAGCATAACGACAGTCAAATCAAAAGACTGTCTCATGAATAATCGATTTAGGATAAAGTTTCGCAGTAAACCTATCCTTATTCGGCTAAAAAAGCGTAACTTTGCGGTAAAAATTAAGGTATAAATAGATTATTATGGCACAAGAGGATGTTTTCAAGAAGATTGTAAGCCACTGTAAAGAGTATGGTTTCGTCTTCCCAAGTAGTGATATTTATGATGGTTTAGCAGCTGTTTATGACTACGGTCAGAATGGTGTTGAGTTGAAAAACAATATCAAGCAGTATTGGTGGCAGTCAATGGTATTGCTGCATAGCAATATTGTTGGTATCGATGCCTCTATCTTTATGCACCCGACAGTATGGAAAGCGAGCGGTCACGTTGATGCTTTCAACGACCCATTGATTGACAATCGCGATTCAAAGAAGCGTTATCGTGCTGATAACCTTATCGAGGATCAGATTGGTAAATACGAGGAGAAGATAGAGAAGGAAGTAGCTAAGGCTGCCAAGAAGTTCGGTGAGGCTTTCGATGAGGCCAAGTTCCGTGAGACAAACCCACGTGTTCTTGAAAATCAGAAGAAGCGTGACGACCTTCATGCACGTTATACTGAGGCTATGCAAGGACCAGACTTGGAGGCTTTGAAACAGATTATTCTCGACGAGGGTATTGTAGATCCAATCAGTGGTACAACTAACTGGACAGATGTTCGTCAATTCAATCTTATGTTCTCTACGGAGATGGGTGCATCTGCTGATGCTACTAACAAGATTTATCTGCGCCCAGAGACAGCACAGGGTATCTTCGTAAACTTCCTCAACGTTCAGAAGACAGGTCGTATGAAGTTGCCATTCGGTATCTGTCAGATTGGTAAGGCCTTCCGTAACGAGATTGTTGCACGTCAGTTTGTCTTCCGTATGCGTGAGTTCGAACAGATGGAGATGCAGTTCTTCTGCCAGCCTGGAACCGAGATGAAGTGGTTTGAGTACTGGAAGAAGCATCGTTTGGCATGGCACGAGGGTCTTGGTATGGGTGATGAGAACTATCGTTTCCATGACCACGAGAAGTTGGCTCACTATGCTAATGCGGCAACTGATATCGAGTTCCACATGCCATTTGGATTCAAGGAGGTTGAGGGTATTCACTCTCGTACTGACTTTGACCTTTCTCAACATGAGAAGTACTCTGGCCGTCAGGTGAAGTACTTTGATCCAGAGCGCAATGAGAACTATACTCCATACGTAGTAGAGACATCTATTGGTGTTGACCGTATGTTCCTTTCAGTTATGTGTCACAGCTATACCGAGGAGGCTTTGGAGAATGGTTCAAGTCGTGTTGTCTTGAAGTTGCCAGAGCCATTGGCACCTGTTAAGTGTGCAGTTCTTCCTTTGGTTAACAAGGATGGTCTACCAGAGAAGGCACAGGAGATTGTGAATAGTCTGAAATTCCATTTCAATACCCACATGGAGGCTAAGGATTCTATCGGTAAGCGTTACCGTCGTCAGGATGCTATTGGTACTCCTTTCTGTGTGACAGTAGATGGCGATACTTTGACAGACAATACAGTTACATTGCGTTATCGTGACTCTATGAAGCAGGAGCGTGTACCAGTTGAGAAACTGCGTGAGATCATTGAAGATCGCGTATCTATCACTGCTCTGTTGAAGAAGATTGATATTGACTAATTAAAAGAAGGATAGCAGAGTTGGCTTTTTAGAATCTAATAGAGTATCAAGGTTCTCTCTCGTTTCTAATAATCCCACTCCGCTATCCCTTTCTGATTTAAATAAAAAGACTATGACAAAGAAAATAAAGATGCTTATTCGTCGTGCTACATGTGCTCTCTGCTTGGGTGGAATGATGCTTTCAGCAGGTCTCTTTACCGCTTGTACAGAGAATGATAACACTGTAGAGGAGTTTGCTAATTGGCAGTCGAAGAATGAGACTTATTGGAATAAGCTTTATACTGCAACACAGCAGAAAATTAAGAGCGGCGATACCTCTTGGAAGATAATACTTAATTATAGTTATCAAAATCAGAAACAGACCTCTGGTTCTGCACTGACTTATAGTCCAGAGGATTATATTATTGCACATGTAGAGCAGGCTGGAACTGGCACAACAAGCCCGTTGTATTCTGATTCTGTGTCTATGCACTATATGGGTCGACTGATTCCATCTACGACTTATACGTCAGGGCTTATCTTTGATAAGTCATGGTCAAGCGATACTTTTAATGCTGCAACATCTCGTCCGAATCATAGTTACATAGGTCTTAGTTATGATTCTCAGGGGAAACCGATAAGTCTTGTAGATGGTTTTACGACTGCTTTGATGTCAATGCATCGTGGTGATCATTGGACTGTGTACATTCCTCATCAGTTGGGTTATGGTGCGAGTGCTTCGGGTGCGGTGCCAGCTTACTCAACGCTTATCTTTGACTTGCGATTGGTTGACTTCTCTCATTCAGGTACGAAGTTGAAGGATTCATAATTTAAGGTGTGTTGTCATAGCCTTTTCGAAAGGTCTGGATGACCTTTAGTCTTATAGGTAGGGGCACAAGTTCCCGTGTGTTCGACTCAATTATAGCAGTGGACAGACGGGAGCAAGGTCCCTATTTTACTTTTAATAGTTGGGTGTTCTTATTTAAGAGGTTTTTTACTTTTCCTCTTTAAGGTCTCATTATTTATTATTTAGGTTTTTATTATTCACAAATTATAGTTTCTCGTGCGTATATCCTTTGGTAAGTCTGTTACTGAAAGTCTTCTTGCTAAGATTCGTAGCGGTGAGATGATGAGCAGGAATGAGAAGTTTAATCTCATTATCCAACTCAGTATCCCATCTATTTTAGCGCAGGTAACAACGGTTCTGATGTTTTATATTGATGCGGGAATGGTGGGTTCGTTGGGAGCTGAACCGTCAGCAGCTATCGGACTTGTTGAGCCAGCAACATGGCTCTTTTTCTCTTTGGTGAGTGCGGTAACAATGGGTTTTTCTGTTCAAGTTGCTCACTTTATTGGTGCAAACGACTTTCCAAAGGCGCGTGCGGTTATGCGTCATGGTTATGCCTTTGGACTATGCTTTGCGTTGTTTTTGTTACTTATCACTTTTCTTATTGGTTCTCGCCTTCCTGTATGGTTGGGAGGTGGTGCTGATATTCAGCATGATGCAACTGTTTACTTCCTTATCTTCTCCCTCATAATTCCTTTCCACCTTATCGAGTATATGTCAGCAGCTATGCTGAAGGTATCAGGTGATATGCGTCGTCCGAGTCTCATGGCGATATTAATGTGTGTGTTGGATGTGATTTTCAATTACTTCTTTATTTTCCCTACACGCACAGTTTCTCTTTTAGGAGTAGAGATGACGATGCCAGGTTTGGGTGAGGGAGTGGCTGGTGCGGCTCTCGGAAGTCTTTTATCCTTTGTTTGTGTAGCACTTCCACTGGCTTATTATGCAATTTTTCGCAGTCCTATTTTAGCTTGGAAACAGGACGTCGAACGTTTTGTTTGGCGTTGGCAATATATATGGAACGCAATGAAGATAGGTGCACCGATGGCGTTACAATATCTTTTGATGAATGGTGCACAACTTGTTTCGACAATGATTGTAGCCCCTTTGGGTAATATCGCTATTGCTGCTCATTCGTTTGCTATTACCGCAGAGAGTCTCTGCTATATGCCAGGGCATGGTATTAGTGAGGCTGCCACTACATTGGTGGGGCAGAGTGTTGGGGCAGATAGGCGTGATCTTCATCGTAGTTTTGCATGGATGACGGTTTTGCTTGGTATGGTAGTCATGGCGTTTATGGGTGTTGTGATGTATATCTTTGCTCCCGAAATGATAGGTCTTTTATCTCCTGTGTCTGAAATTCAGGTTTTAGGGACTTCTGTTCTTCGTATTGAAGCTTTTGCCGAACCATTCTTTGCAGCAGCTATTGTTGCTTATAGTGTATGTGTAGGAGCTGGCGATACGCTGAAACCTTCATTGATAAACTTGGGTAGTATGTGGCTTATCCGTTTAACGTTAGCTTACGCACTTGCATCACAATACGGTCTTCAAGGTGTGTGGTTTGCAATGGCAGTTGAACTTTCACTCCGTGGAATGATGTTTATCTTCTATCTTTTTAGGCGTCTTCGGAAAGCATAACTATTAAGGAGTGAAGTGTATAGTAGGGAGATGGAACTTCTTATGTAAATTTGTTTTTGCTGTAAAGACAAAGGATAACAATTTCCCTTCTTATGTACATAAATCATTCTTATTATGACTGTAATCCTCTTTTGAATATAAATATTATGGTTGCTTATTTCTGATTAAATAATGACACTCACTGAAAACTTAAGGATTTCATGCTTGAATCGCATAGAAAATGATGTAGATAGTATGTCATCAGCTCATATATATAATAAGGTGGAAATAATACTTCTATAAATTTCCATCCATAAAAGGCAAAAAATGGTTTAATTCTTCTATTCTTTAAGGGGGTGTATTTTGTAGTAAATGTTAAAATGCAATTTTACCTCTTTTGGGATGTTTTATTGCCCAAGATAGTTAAAAAGATGTTGAAAAACCACTTTTTTGCCTAAAAATTAGATTTTTTTCTATGAAATAATGTAGTCTATTCAAAAAAAGTGCTATCTTTGCACACCGAATATAATTAAGTCGCTAAAATTAACAGAATTAATATTAAGCATTTATGAAAAAGTTTTTGATTGCACTTTCGATGCTCGCTATGGGTATCACAAGTACACAGGCTCAGGTAGCTTACGAGAAGGCTAAAGCATTTGACAACATTTACCTCGGTGTTGAGGGTGGTGTTACTGGTCCTCTTAATTTTAAACATTTTGCTCCAGTTAACGCTGCAGCTGGTCTTAAGCTTGGTAAGCAGTTCAGCCCAGTTTATGGTGCAAACCTTGAAGGTCTTGCATTCTTCGGTGATAACCGTTGGGAGACAGGTTCTTTAGGCTTTTCTAACAGTCATACTGTAGTTCGTGGTCTTAACCTTGGTTTGAATGGTACTATTAACTTTACAAACCTTTTCTGCGAGTACAACCCTGATCGTCGTTTTGAGGTAGGTGCTGAGGCTGGTATCGGTTACTGGATTACTTACGGTGACAAGCATATCATTCAGAGTTCTAACACTGGTGATGATACAGAGTTGACAGCTAAGACTGGTCTTACTTTCGCTTACAATCTTGGTGAGAAGAGAGCATGGCAGCTTTATGTAGAGCCAGCTATCCTCTGGAACCTTACACATGGTCCTGGCGATGCAGTTCAGTTCGGTAAGAATGCAGCTCAGCTTGGTCTCTTTGTAGGTCTTAACTACAAGTTCAAGACTTCTAATGGTACTCACAACTTCAAGGTTTGGAACGTTGGCGAGTTGAACGATGAGATTAACTCTCTCCGTGACCAGCTTAACGCTAAGCCAAAGGAGGTTGTTAAGGAAGTTGTTAAGGAGGTTGTTAAGGAAGTTCCTGCTGCTGAACCACAGAATATCTGCTTTGATAACTTGGTATTCGTAACATTCGCGCAGGGTCAGTACTACCTCTCTAAGGAGGCTAAGGCTGCTCTCGATGGTGTTAAGTCAGGTCGTCGCGTACAGATCGTTGGTACTGCTTCTCCAGAGGGTTCAAAGGAATTCAACGAGCGTCTCTCTCAGAACCGTGCAAACGTTGTTGCTAAGTACCTCCAGGGTCGTGGCGTTATCGTTGACGAGGCTACTGGTAAGGGTGTACAGGGTGTAACATCTAACCGTCTTGCTATCGTTTACGTTAAGTAAATTAAGCTATCAATTAGCTAACCTTCATAGGGTTGGTTGACTGAAATAACAAACAGGAATGAATCTTTAAGATTCGTTCCTGTTTTTTATGTTCTAATTTGTTTGTTCTAATTTGTCAGGCGTTGTCTTTTATTCATCACACAGTATTCATTCATTCGTTGATTGGGTGCTTGTCAGCTAAAACTTTGTTTTTGTATGTATTAGGAAAGAACCATTGTATAGTCTAATTTAGAGGCTCATTTACTAATTCGACCTTAAATAATAGAATACCTCTCTGTTTTATTTTGCCCTTTAATCTATTTAGCGTACCTTTGCATTGTTTTCATGTTATTCGATAATGTCAAAGGAAAATAGATTCGACCTTTTAAATAGAATACAGTCACCTGCAGACTTGCGTAAGCTATCTTTGGAGGACTTGCCAATGCTGTGCCAGCAGTTGCGGGAGGATATCATAGAAGAGGTTGCCGTAAATCCTGGTCATCTTGGCTCGAGCTTAGGTGCGACAGAGATAACTGTGGCATGCCACTATGTTTTTAATACTCCAGAAGATCGTATCGTGTGGGATGTCGGTCATCAAGCATACGGCCATAAGATTCTAACGGGTCGTCGTGAGAGCTTTTGTAATAATCGTAAGTTAAATGGTTTGATGCCATTTCCTTCTCCTTTTGAAAGCGAGTATGACACATTTACTTGCGGACATGCTTCTAACTCTATCTCGGCTGCTTTGGGTATGGCTGTTGCTTCTAACCTTACGAAGCAACGTCGTCATGTTGTAGCTATTATTGGCGATGGTGCAATGAGTGGTGGCTTAGCATTTGAGGGTCTGAATAATGTATCCAGCCAACCTAACGATCTACTTATCATTCTTAATGATAATGATATGTCTATTGATAGGGCAGTGGGCGGTATGGAACAATACTTGTTGAAGCTTGATACTAACGAAACATATAACCGTTTGCGTTTCAAAGCTGCACAATGGTTGCATGATAAGGGGTTGTTAAATGACGATCGTCGTAAAGGCTTATTACGTTTTAATAATGCTCTTAAGTCAGCCTTAGCGCATCAGCAGAATATGTTTGAAGGTATGAATATTCGTTATTTCGGACCTTTTGATGGAAATAATGTCGGTGAATTGGTTCGTATCCTTCGTCAGTTAAAGGATATGAAGGGACCAAAGTTACTTCATTTACATACCAAGAAGGGTAAGGGATACGAACCAGCTGAGAAGAGTGCTACGGTATGGCATGCTCCTGGTAAGTTTGATCCAGAAACAGGTAAGCGTATAGTGCAAGATTGCAGCAATGAACCACCTAAGTTTCAAGATGTATTTGGAAAGACATTGTTAGAACTTGCAAAGAAGAATCCTCGTATTGTAGGTGTTACACCAGCTATGCCAACGGGGTGTTCTATGAATATAATGATGAAGGCTATGCCTGACCGTACCTTTGATGTTGGTATTGCGGAGGCACATGCAGTTACTTTCTCAGCTGGTATGGCAAAGGATGGTTTACAGCCTTTCTGTAATATTTATAGTGCCTTCTCACAGCGTGCATATGATAGTATTATCCATGATGCAGCTATACTTAACCTTCCTGTTGTCCTTTGTTTGGACCGTGCAGGATTGGTAGGTGAAGATGGTGCGACGCATCATGGTGCTTTTGATATGGCATTCTTGCGCCCAATCCCTAATCTTACGATAGCCTCTCCGATGGATGAGCGTGAACTTCGTAGATTGATGTACACAGCACAGTTGCCTGATAAGGGTACCTTTGTGATTCGTTATCCACGTGGGAATGGTGTTTTAACCGATTGGGAATGCCCATTGAAAGAGGTAGAAGTGGGAACGGGACGTCGTCTTCATGATGGTTGGGATGTAGCCGTATTGAGTATCGGACCTATTGGTAATGATGTTGAAAAGGCTATTAAACTGATAGAGGGAGCTGAGGCTCCAAGAGCAGAAGGCCCATGTCCATCAATCGCACACTATGATATGCGTTTCTTGAAGCCATTGGATGAAAAACTTCTTGAGGAGGTTGCAAGCCGTTTCTCACGTATCATAACGATAGAGGATGGTGTACGTAATGGTGGATTAGGCTCAGCTGTTACAGAATGGATGAGCGATCATGGCTATTCACCAAAGATTACTCGTATGGGTCTTCCTGATTATTTTGTTGAGCAGGGAACGGTACAACAGCTGCGTGAAATCTGTGGAATAGATATTGAGAGTATCAAGAAAGAGCTAACTAAGGCTAACTGATATTTTATCACTTACCACTCATCATTGTTCAAACGAAAAAGAAAAAGAAATGAAAATTATTATAGCAGGAGCATACGCCATAGGAACCTATTTGGCAAAGCTACTTTCTCGTAATATGCAAGATATTGTACTTATGGATGAAAATCCAGAAAATCTGGAGAAAATCAGTAGTGAGTACGACTTGCTAACCATGGAATGTTCACCCACAAATATAAAGGGACTGAAAGAAGCAGGTGTGGAACATGCCGACCTCTTTATTGCTGTTACTCCAAGTGAATCAGCTAATATCGCATCTTGCGTTATGGCTCATCAGTTAGGTGCAAAGAAGACAGTTGCGCGTGTGGATAATCCTGAGTATGTTGAAGAACAGAATAAGGAATTGTTCCGTCAGATGGGTATTAGTGATATTATTTATCCGGAGATACTTGCTGCAAAAGATATCATCAATGGTTTGAAGATGTCATGGGTACGCCAACGTTGGGATGTACATGATGGTGCTTTGGTGATGTTGGGAATTAAACTGCGTGAGACGTGTGAGATTCTCGACCGTCCGTTGAAGGATATTAGTGGCCCAGAAGACCCTTATCACGTAGTTGCTATTAAGCGTAATGATGAGACAATTATCCCTGGTGGTAATGATACCTTGCAGTTATATGACTTGGCTTATTTTATGACCACAAAGCAGTATATTCCGTATATTCGTAAGATTGTCGGTAAGGAACAATATGTCGATGTACAGAATGTAATCTTTATGGGTGGTGGTAAGACTGCTGCGCGTGCTGTAAAGATGCTGCCAGAATATATGAATGCGAAGATTATCGAACAGGATCCTGCTCGTTGTGAGATTTTGAACGATGTTTTTAGCGAAGACAGACTGGTTATCAATGGCGA
Source organism: uncultured Prevotella sp. (assembly GCA_963550695.1). Classification (GTDB taxonomy): domain Bacteria; phylum Bacteroidota; class Bacteroidia; order Bacteroidales; family Bacteroidaceae; genus Prevotella. The sequence continues at coordinate 11,118 of CAUVDL010000042.1, forward strand.
TGGTCGTGATATTGGTTTGTTACAAGAGGAGGGAATCCGTCATACACAAGCTTTCGTGGCATTGACTTCAAATGCAGAAACGAATATTCTTGCCTGTCTTACGGCTAAACGACTTGGTGTTCGCAAGACTGTGGCATCGGTAGAGAACTTTGATTACGTGAATACAGCTGATGGACTTGACATTGGTACGATTATCAATAAGAAAGCTCTTGCAGCCAGTCATATCTATCAGATGATGCTTGATGCAAATGTAGCAAATGTTAAGTTTCTTATGTCTATTAATTCTGATGTGGCAGAGTTTGTGCCAAGTCCTGATTCAAAGATTACGCGAAAGGTTGTAAGAGAACTAAACCTTCCGAAGGGAATGACTATTGGAGGACTTGTAAGGAATGGAGAAGGTATGCTTGTTTCTGGTAATACACTGATTGAAGCTGGCGACTCTGTTGTGGTGTTCTGTTATAATGTTGATATGAAAAAGGTGGAGAAATTGTTTATTTAACTATGCTCAATCTGAAACTCATTTCCAAGATTCTTGGTTCCTTGTTATGGATAGAAGGCGTACTGATGCTCAGTTGTCTGTTTGTCGCATTATTTTATCATGGCATTGATATAATACCCCTTATCTGGAGTATTCTTATCACAATAGTTGCTGGGACAGCCTTTCGATTGTTTGGTCGAAATGCAGACAATCTTTTGGGACGTCGTGATGCCTATTTCGTAGTAACGATATCTTGGATACTCTTTACGCTCTTTGGTACACTTCCGTTTATGCTTAGTGGCTATATCGGGAGTTTTACAGATGCATTCTTTGAGGCTATGTCAGGCTTCACAACTACTGGTGCAACGATTATAGACTATCCTGAATATCTACCAAAGGGACTCCTTTTCTGGCGTTCACTGACACAATGGATTGGTGGATTGGGTATTGTATTCTTTACCATAGCCATCCTTCCTTCTATGGTGGGCGGTTCGGTAAAGGTGTTTGCAGCCGAAGCAACTGGCCCTATTAAAAGTAAACTACACCCACGACTAAGTACAAGCGCTAAGTGGATATGGGTGGTTTATTTAGTACTTACCATTTCTTGTATCCTTTCTTATAAGGTCTGTGGTATGGGATGGTTTGATGCTTTTAACTATTCTATGACCACTACGGCAACGGGTGGATTCTCAACGGAGAGCGGTTCTATTACAACCTTTCATTCCTCTGCGGAAGAATATGTCTGTGCATTGTTCTGCTTTCTTTCAGGTGTCAACTTTACTTTGTTGTATGCTTCGGTTGTAGGATTAGATATCAAGAAGTTATTAAAGAATAGTGAGTTCCGTTTCTATACTATAATGGTACTCTCGTTTACTATTTTTATCTCCTTTGAACTTGTTTACCGCAATCATTATGAGATAGAGCATGCTTTCCGTAGTTCTCTTTTCCAGGTAGTTTCCTTCATAACGACAACAGGACTTTTCAGTGATGATGCTGCCAAGTGGCCTCATGTAACGTGGGTTGTCTTAGCTGCTTGTATGTTCTTTGGAGGTTGCTCTGGTTCTACGAGTGGTGGTATTAAGAGTATTCGTGGAGTAATGCTGTTGAAAGTCGTGCGAAATGAGTTTCGTCAGATATTGCATCCTAATGCTGTTCTGCCAATGAAGGTAGATGGTGTGAATATTCCGCAATCAAAACGTGTAACACTTTTGGGCTTCATAGGACTTTATCTTATTTTGACACTCTTCTGTGCCTTCACGATGATTGCCTTTGGTATTGATAATACAAATGCTATTACGATTACGTTGAGTTGTTTGGGTAATGTCGGTCCGACTTTGGGTATGGAGATTGGTCCTACAATGTCATGGGCACAGTTGCCAGACTTTGCAAAGTGGATTTGTTCCTTCCTCATGCTCGTAGGTCGTTTGGAGCTTTTTACGGTCTTAGTACTCTTTTCCCCAGCTTTCTGGAAGGAAAACTAAGGTAGGTAAAAGCCTGAGTTTGGGTTATAGTTCTATCTACATTGATACGTTCTAATGGCTTTTAGCATTCCTTCATTTCCAACGTTGGTGAATTATTTTCATGAAAAGAAATATTTATTTTCACGAGAGAAAATATTTCTTTTCATGAAGAAAAATATTTATTATCGTGAAAGTAAATAGTTGATAGCTGTAGACGTGCTGTCTTTAGTTTCCCTCCTTGTCAGTTATATAGTGTATTATACGATGTCAAAAGTGCTTTGTTTTTATTTGCTAAAAGGAAACAAAGCAATAATAAGAACTATGAGTATTAGGGTATAATGCCTCGATTTGGATATAATGTGGACTACAAAAATAATCATACAAACTTCTTATCAGTCTTTTAACAGTAATTGTGTTGGAAATAAGTTGATAATGTGTAAATTTGTGACCAATAAACTTAAATATAATAATTAAACCGCACTATAATGAAAAGAAAGAACCTATTTTTTTTAGTAATTGCATTCTTTGCAACATTCTCATTAGTCTCTTGTCTTAACGACGACTATGAGAGCAAGGCTAAACTGCCATCAGTAGAAGAATTGAAAGCAGCAAGTAAGTTGATTCAAGGCTCTTATCAAGGGAGGATTTATCAGTATGGTATAAACGATAAGACTGGCAAATCAGAAAAGAAAGACTCTGTTAATAGCAGTTGGGAAATCAAAGATGACACCACACTTGTTATACGTAATTTCCCAAGTAGAATGTTAGCTGCTAATGTTAATGATTCTGTTTTGAGAAAGGCAATAGCTGCTTTGCCAGACCAGGAAATTAAGTGTGCCATTATTGGTGTGTTCAGTGTGAAGCCTATCCTTTTCTATGCCGCTCCATTCTCTCTGAACTTAGGTAAGATGACATATAAAGGTCAGCTTCACGATATAAGTATTCATTTTCGATTTGATCCGAGCTTCACTTATGGTGGGTACGATACGGAATCAAAGACTTTTGTATGTCGAATAAAAGGAATACTTGTGTTTGTTGATGGTGTACTCGATGATTCAGCTATAAGCCCACTGAATACTTTCCTTATTTACTCTACACCAAGAGTATAGAAATAAGGTTGTTATAATAGAATAAATCAAAGCCCAGGGAAGTTTATTTTAGTTTCTCTGGGCTTCGGAATAATTAGCGTTAATTTATAATAAAATTAAGGTATGTTTTATGTTTTATCAGCTTTAATTTATAAATTTGAAAACTAACTAATCATTTATTCATATGAGAAAGTCTATTTTTACAATGTTGTTTCTGCTGTTAGGTATGACAACATCTTTTGCACAAAAAGTATCTGTTCCAGAACCAGAGTTTGCAGACCAGACTTACCTGCTTACTTCCGACACAGAGTATCAGAAGTTACCACGCGAATCAGGTGTTGTCAAGACAAAGGCTGGTGCTTCGTTGTATCTTGTTGGTATTGGAAAAGTAAAAACACGTATTACTTTGAGTGGTCCAACTTCTTCTGTAACTGTACCTGCCGGTAAGGATGTCCGCCTTATTATTAAGGCTGCGAATAATTCAACCGACCCAGAGTCCTTTATTAATATCTTCCCATTTGAGGTAAAGGGTAAGGAACGTAGAGCACAATTGGCTGAAGCTGGAACGTTGTCTGCTACTAAAACAAACTCTCTTGGACAGATTTCTTTTAAGGCCAAGAAATATGGACAGAGTTCTTACTATATCGTTATTGAGAATCTAAAACCAGGTGAGTATGGTATCTCTTTGGGTGATCCTGATAAACGAAATGAAAAGAATGATATGAAAATAACAACCTTCAGTGTAAAATAAGGCTGTTGTATTTGGATATAATGTGGCTGTGTCAACATTCTTATGAGGAGTGTTGGCACAGCTTTTTATTTCTTGATTAAGTAGGAATTATCATAATTAAAGGATATAATTATGCGAGAATAATTATATATGTTGTCGCTAATTCTGCCATTCTGTCAGTCTTTCCCTGTTGGCACGTCATTTGTCTAATAATTGGCGAATGACGCTGTCGGTAACAGTTACAGACGATATAAGTCTGATGATACTGTGATGGACAGTTGTTAATAACTGAATACGAATAATAATAAAAAAAGATATACAATTATGGGAAAGATTATTGGAATTGACTTAGGAACAACAAACTCTTGTGTTGCTGTATTTGAAGGTAACGAGCCAGTAGTAATTGCTAACAGCGAAGGTAAGCGTACAACACCTTCTGTTGTAGGCTTCGTTGAGGGTGGCGAGCGTAAGGTAGGTGACCCTGCTAAGCGTCAGGCTATCACAAACCCAGAGAAGACCATCTACTCTATCAAGCGTTTCATGGGTGAGACCTACGAGCAGTGCCAGAAAGAGGCTGAGCGTGTTCCATTCAAGGTTGTTAATGAGGGTGGTTATCCACGTGTACAGATTGACGACCGTAAATATACTCCACAGGAGATTTCTGCAATGGTATTGCAGAAGATGAAGAAGACTGCTGAGGATTACCTCGGTCAGGAAGTGACAGATGCTGTTATCACCGTACCAGCATACTTCTCTGATTCACAGCGTCAGGCAACCAAGGAAGCTGGTCAGATTGCTGGTCTTAACGTACAGCGTATCGTGAATGAGCCTACTGCCGCAGCGCTTGCTTATGGTGTTGACAAGGCTAATAAGGATATGAAGATTGCCGTGTTCGACCTTGGTGGTGGTACATTCGATATCTCTATCCTTGAGTTTGGTGGCGGTGTGTTCGAGGTACTTTCTACGAATGGTGATACTCACCTTGGTGGTGACGACTTCGATCAGGTAATCATCGACTGGCTTGCTGATGGTTTCAAGTCTGAGGAGGGTATCGACTTGAGAAAGGACCCAATGGCAATGCAGCGTTTGAAGGAGGCTGCTGAGAAGGCTAAGATTGAGTTGTCAAGCTCTTCTTCTACTGAGATTAACTTGCCATACATCACTGCTGAGGGTGGTGTACCAAAGCACTTGGTAAAGACCTTGACTCGTTCACAGTTCGAGCAGTTGGCACACAACCTCATTCAGGCTTGTCTCGTTCCTTGCCAGAACGCTATCCGTGATGCTAAGTTGCAGACATCAGATATTGATGAGGTTATCCTCGTAGGTGGTTCAAGCCGTATTCCTGCAGTGCAGACATTGGTTAAGAACTATTTCGGTAAGGAGCCTTCAAAGGGTGTTAACCCTGATGAGGTGGTTGCTGTTGGTGCAGCTATTCAGGGTGCTATCCTTAATAAGGAGAGCGGTGTAGGTGACATCGTATTGCTCGACGTAACTCCATTGACCCTCGGTATTGAGACAATGGGTGGTGTGATGACAAAGCTTATCGATGCTAACTCTACTATCCCTTGCAAGAAGAGCGAGGTGTTCTCTACCGCAGCTGATAACCAGACAGAGGTTACTATCCACGTTCTGCAGGGTGAGCGTCCAATGGCAGCACAGAACAAGTCTATCGGTCAGTTCAACCTGACAGGTATTGCTCCAGCTCGTCGTGGTGTTCCACAGATTGAGGTAACATTCGACATCGACGCTAACGGTATCCTTAACGTGTCTGCTAAGGACAAGGCAACAGGTAAGGAGCAGAGCATCCGCATCGAGGCTTCAAGTGGTTTGAGCGAGGAGGAAATCAACCGTATGAAGGCTGAGGCTGAGCAGAACGCCGAGAACGACAAGAAGGAGCGTGAGAAGATTGACAAGCTGAATCAGGCTGACTCAATGATCTTCACCACCGAGAACTTCTTGAAGGACAACGGTGATAAGATTCCAGCTGACCAGAAGTCAGGCATCGAGTCTGCTCTCCAGCAGCTCCGTGACGCTCACAAGTCAGCTGACGTTGCAGCTATCGACACAGCTATCAACAACCTCAACACCGTTATGCAGGCAGCATCACAGCAGATGTACAGCCAGGCAGGTGCACAGGGTGGTCCTCAACCGGGCGCAGACGCTGGTCAGCAGGAGCAGCCAAAGCAGGATGATACCATCCAGGATGCAGATTTTGAGGAAGTGAAGTAAAGAACATAGAACCAAGAGGATATGTTTAAATCAAAAGAAGATGCGACTTTAGCATTAACTCTTGTAAAACAGTATTTCCAAGATGTGATTACAGAGAAGGCAGATTATGTTCCTGCATCATTAACTATACATTTAGATTTGATAGACAAAGCTATTTTATATATTGATCCTAATGCAGATGTTGATGAGCTTTGTAGAAAGGCGAGCAAAAAGAATATAAGACGCACATAAGAATATAAGGAGAGGATGATACTTAAATAATATTGTCCTTTCTTTTCATTTAAGAAATTAGAGCATTAACGATATTGCAAGAGATGATGGGTGGAAGGGTGGCTTGGTCGTGATATGTTCTAAGAAATGCTATCGAAATGGCGATGGCAAGTAGATTATTTTTTATAAACAAAATAATATTATATTATATGATTTTAAAAAGAATATTCTGCTAGATTGGGCAGGTTCTCGCCCGACTAGCAAATTCCGCAAAAAGGCAGAGCTTTGAAGACTCTGCAAACTTCTTAGTTTCACTACTTAGTGTTATTATATTAATTATTAAGCTTTGCTTAGGAATTCCTCCGGGGATTGATGATTTAATAGCATTAGAATAGGGCATACCTCAGATACTCACGTATTTGAAGTAGCTTTATTGGGATTTTAAGAATAGTAGATGATATCAACTAATCAGATGCCTAGGAGAGTACGTTATAGACGTACTCTCCTTTTTAAAGAATTTTAAAAGTATTATGCTCTATGCCCCTTGAATAATACAACTAATGTTCTCACTATCACGCCCACAGGCTGACACTCGAAGAGAGTCAGCCTGTGGGCGTATTATACAGCCAATATAATGCTTGATGTGAATGTGAAAATGTTATTTACTCTTTTCAGTAAATTTCTTATCTACTACACTAAGTTTGAAAACCATTTGCTGTCATTTTTAACATTTGCGGTAGCTTGTTGATTTATAAAGTGTTATAAGTCGTGAGTGGGTGATAGGAGTGACAGCAAAATAAAAATAATCCGTGAAAAACTTGACAAGGGGTATCTCTGTGTTGTATCTTTGCACGCAGATATTAGGAAGAGCAACGGCACGCAAGGTGTGATTTTCTACAAACTAACAGCGTCTTCCTTTTTGTTTTATTCTTAAATCATTCTATTTATGTGTACAGATTTTTCTAACATGCCCAAAGACTGGGCAGTGTGCTTTATGCACGATTGTATTCTCAAGGAGCAGTGCCTACGTTATTATGCGGCTAAGACACTCTCTATTAGCCAACATTCGGCATTGACCGTTCTTCCCTCTGCTCGTTCTGGCAATAGCTGTAAGGAGTTTCACGCTATGAAGAAAGAACGACTGGTGTGGGGATTCTCGCATCTCTTTGATGATGTGAAGCACGTTGACTACCGCTCTCTGCGCCGTGCTATGGAGGACCATTTCGGCAGTCGCTTTGTCTACTATCGTTATCATCGGGGGATTAACAAACTGAGTGAGGAAGAACAGCAATGGATTAATGACCTTTTCCAACATTATGGCTATGCCGCCCCACGTGTTTATGACAATTATCAAACGAGCTGGGAGAATTAAGGATTAAGGAGTGAAAGGGAGTGAGAGGAGTTAAGACATTAGCTTGTTTGGTAGAGTGGGGTAGTTCTTCTTGGGGTAAAGGAATTGGGTTAGTTAACTGTTAGTGTTGTCTTGTTTCTTTGGTGTTAATGCCCCGCACATCTTGTGTTAATGCTCCGCACGTGTGGTGCTGTAGACAGGATAAGGAAAGACATAGTAACAGTTTAACTTTTCTATGTCTCATTAGCCAGAATGACATAAGGACAGATTTTAGAAAGACATAATAACAGATTAACCTTTTCACTCTTTTTCACAAGCAACTTGTTAACTCGTCAACTTGTCAACTTGTCAACTTGTCAACTTAAAACTATCGTATATGCAGTATAAGAATCTTAAAAACATTAAAGCTGAAAATCAGCGAAAACGACAGTCGGATAGACTTAAAAATGATATTACTCGTCGTCTGCTCGACTATCTTGAACGGAAGTATGAAATGCGGTATAACACCGCCTTGGGCTGTACGGAAATCCGAAAGGCTGGAAGTAACGAACCTTTTGGGCCAGCGGATGAACGCATGCGCAATACTATCGCCATCAAGGCACGACTTGATGGAATTGATGTGTGGGACAAAGACATCCGACGATACACAGAGTCGGACTTTGTCAAGGTTTTTAATCCTGTGGACGACTTCCTCAATAGTCTGCGAGGGAGATGGGACGGAAAGGACCATATCAAGGCTTTGGCTGACTGTGTGCCCAATGACAATGTACGGTGGGTAGACTGGTTTCACACGTGGTTTCTTGCGATGGTGGCACAATGGATGGGCTTGGATAGTGCACATGGTAACAGTGTGGCACCGCTGCTCATCTCACGACAGGGTTATCGGAAGTCTACCTTCTGTAAACGTTTGCTGCCCGAAGTGTTGCAGTGGGGATATAATGATAACCTTGTCATCAGTGAGAAGCAGAATACGCTGCGGGCAATGACACAGTCGTTGCTGATAAACATTGATGAGTTTAATACGCTCTCAGCCAAGACGCAGGATGGTTTTTTGAAGAACGTCATGCAGCTTGCAAGTGTAAAACTCCGTCAGCCTTACCGCCAACAGCAAGTAACGTTGCCACGTATTGCCTCTTTCATTGCCACAGCAAATATCTCGGATGTCTTTAGCGATCCCAGTGGCTGCCGTCGTTTTATAGCGGTTACGCTGACAGGTCCCATCCGTCTGCCCGACCGCATAGACTATGAGCAGCTTTATGCGCAGGCGGTTTCCGAACTTGAGGCTGGTAGACGATACTGGTTTGATGAGGCTGACACCCAAGAGATTATGGCAAACAACGTGCAGTATCAACAGCGTACCCCTGCTGAGGCTCTCTTCTTTGAGTACTTTTCCATTCCTAAGGACTTGGCAAAGGGTGCCTATATGACAGCAGCCTCCATCTTCAGTCTGCTCCGCCAGCGATACGGCAGTCAGCTACACCTGACGAGCCTCTCCCATTTCGGTCGTGTTCTTGCCAACATTCCGAACCTCCATAGTAAACATTCTTCGCATGGCACAGAGTATTTGGTGGCAGTACGCAGTAGCCTTGGTCAGTCTGCTTCTTCCATCTTAAATCGTTAGTTGTTATCCGAATAAACTTTCAAAGTTGCTGTCACTGCTGTCACACTTTAATGTGTTATAAGTCGTTTATAATCTGTTGGTTGCGTGAAGTGTTAAAAGTGACAGCAACTTAAAACAAAACTATGTTTGCTTTATTGACTTTCAGTATGAAAAGTTTTTTGTAAAAACCCTTTTCTCTTTATTCTTTATATAAATATTTTATATTATATTTGCAAAGTGTTACCCATGTTAATGGGAAGT